>JANLRE010000270.1:0-2079 GCA_031368205.1 Fimbriiglobus sp.
CGTGTCACTGAAGTGGAAGAACGGCCCCGTGATGATCCACATCGCAATCGTCCCGACCGCCACGACAAACATCAGCGGATGGCCGCAGTAACGCGCCGTGGCCTTGGAGAACCGGGAGTACCAGGATCCATTGTGCATCGGTTTATCCAAATGGAGTGAGAAATGCCGAACACCAAACAGTTCAGCTTATCGGCAGACGGAGCCGAACTAGAGACTGATTCGGGAAAGATGTTCCGATCCGACGTGATTGGGAGCGATCAATTCGTTCGTATCGCTGTGCTTTTTGGAACTGCGGCATGTCGCAGCACTTCGAGGACTTGCTCAGGGTCACAGCCGTAGATGCCGGAACCCCACGCGGCGTTTTGCTCCACGACCGCCCACCCACGACCGGCGATGACACCGACATCCAGCACCGTTGCACGGGGAAGTTCGACATGCTCATCCGCAAGCACGGTTTGCACGAAAGCCGTGGCGTCTGCGAGTTCTGATTCCGTTGCGGCGAACTCGTTATCTCGTTGCAGTTCACCATTCCGCAAATAGACCGATACAGTTTTGGGCTTACGGTCTAGAACAAAGCAGCGGAACTCCCTTTCCCAAACGACGATCTCGGACACGAGGACCGGCGAATCCGGATCGTATTCGTGAGGCAATTCGGATCCGATGCAGACGCGAGCCGGAAAGCTTTTGTCATTTGGTGGCTTAATGAACGCGGGTTCGGTGATGAATCGCGCGGCCTGAAGCGTTGTGAGTACAACCCGTCGTTTGCGATACTCGTCGGGCAGATTGGGTAGCCAATCAACGGCAGGTTCTAACAACTGCAAACCGAATTGTTCTGCGAGTGTTGGCCCGAATAGCGCTTCCAGGTACAGTACCGGATCTGGTACTAATTTTAGCGCGTCGGAAATCCGCCAGCTTGTCAATCGCTCGACGGCCCAACCCAGTTGGCAAGCCGTCCGCCAAAGAGTTTGGGCATCCTCAGTGAATCGTGGTGTAAGAATGAGAGTTGGCACCACGGCTCCGGCGTTGGTCACTTAACAGATGTGGTCGGTTTCGTACTTGGTGATTTTTTCGAGCCGGCGGGCGTGGCGACCGCCGTCAAAGTCGGTTTCGAGCCAAGTCTTAATCATGCGTTCCATGGCGTCTTCCCCAACGAGGTCGGCGGAGATGCACATCACGTTGGCGTCGTTGTGGTGGCGGCTAATTTCGGCATCGACGATGTCCCGGCAGTTGGCGGCACGAATGCCGTGGATTTTGTTCGCGGCAATGCACATGCCGTGGCCGGTGGCGCAGATCAGCACGCCGCGATCGACTTTGCCGCTCGCCACGTCTTCGGCCACGAGGATGGCGTAATCGGGGTAGTCCACACTGACCGGGGTGTTCGTGCCGAGGTCAAAGACCTCGTGCCCTAAGCCGGTCAGAACCGTAACGAGTCGTTGTTTCGCCGCAACGCCACGGTGATCGTTCGCCAAAGCGATTTTCATGACCCCAGCCACTCCGCGAGATACCGTTGAAGGTGTATCTCAATTGTTCGGGTACAGTGTCGGTAAAGTTCTAAATCCCCGCCGATCGGGTCGTCTAAATCCACGTCCGGGCCGCACAACAGTAGTGGCGTCGGACCGTAACCGCTGTATCGCATCATCAACACCACCGCATGACTTCGGGTCATCGCAATGATGTCGGTCGCCTTCTCCAGCAACTCCGGGTTTACCATGCGACTGCGATGTGCAGCTAAATCAATGCCGTAGTCCTTCGCCATTTCAACCGACGGTTCACTGGCCGCATCACCAGGAATCGCGGCAACTCCGGCGGAATTCACCAGGAAGCCGTGTTGCGGTAAATCCTGCGGGTCGCACCCGAGTTTCTCGGCGAGCAACCGTTTGCAACTCGCTTCCGCGAGCGGGCTTCGACAGGTGTTGCCGGTGCAAACGAACAGGATCGATCGCGTTTTCGGGCGTATTTCGGGAACGTCCGATGCCATGACCTGTGTTCCGCCTCGTACTTTTCACGCACGGAGATACTTCACAAATCCAATTTAGTAATCACAGTGGTGAGTGGTTAGTGGGTAGGAGAAAGTGGGAG
>JANLRE010000271.1:0-2392 GCA_031368205.1 Fimbriiglobus sp.
CGTGTCACTGAAGTGGAAGAACGGCCCCGTGATGATCCACATCGCAATCGTCCCGACCGCCACGACAAACATCAGCGGATGGCCGCAGTAACGCGCCGTGGCCTTGGAGAACCGGGAGTACCAGGATCCATTGTGCATCGGGCTATCCACCTGAGTGAGAAATGCCGAGTACCCGACGGAGATCGCATCTCCGGGCCGACGCTTCGGTAATTCCGAGGCGTCACCTTTTTTATCCCGCCGCTTTCATTTCTAACAGCTTCACCACGTCCTCACTGTCCGCAAACACGGCTTTCAGGTCGGCCCTTCCGTCGGCGGCGAGTTCGTCAATCAGGATTGAATCGCCGATAACAAGTCGTCCCGACTGACGCCCAAATGATTCGCAACCGCGGCGAGGATCGCGGCAAGCGTCCCGATCCGCAACGGGTCGTGATTAGGTATCGTGATATGGTGTTCGCTCGGGAATAAAGTGGTCAGCCGCATGTGGGAACCTTTCTGTCGGGTCACGACGTAACCGAATCGACTCAGTGCTCTGGCCAAGTCGATCCCAGAAAGGTCGCGGGGCAACTTCATACCGTCAAAACCTCGTCACGGACGATGTGCAGGCGGATGAGTTTGGGAGCCTGACCGTCATCGAAGTGACAATCCACGGCTTCGCGGATGTTGGCGCGGAGTGCCTCCAGGGTATCCGCTTCGGTGACGATGGCCGTGTCGATACAACGCGCGGTGTACCCTCCCTCGGCTGCTTCTTCGATCAAGAACAGGATTTCAGCAGGCATGATTTCTCCTTTCGGAACTTCTCGTTCTATTCTACCCCACCGCTTCCATTTCCAACAGCTTCAACACTTCCGGCACATGCCGACTTCATCGGTTCAGAACTCGTGACACAGACCAACGAAATCGGCCGGGGATTGGTTCCCGGCCGATGGCGGATTTCTCGCGGTCAGACTGAGCTTACTTTCCGAACGTTGAGGAACGGTTGTAACCGCCATGCTTGGTGAAAATCGCGCGCGTGTCGTCGTGGCGCGTCCCACGATCCACGGTCACCAAGTACCGACCCGCCTTCACTTCGTCTTCGTAGTACTTGGCATCTTCTTCCGGAATGCCCCAGCCGACGAGTGCTCCCGCTAGCGTAGCGATAGCAGCTCCGCCTACCGCGTTCACAAGAATGGTACCCAACGTGCCGATGGCGAGGATCGGCCCGAGTACGGGAATGATCCCCATCAAAATGCCGGCGCCGACGGCCGCGCCGGTTGCGGCTCCGGCCATCGCGCCGATGGCCGCGCCCTCTGCCATGTTCGTATCGCCGTCGCCGTCCGTTCGCACGGTTTGGCCCGTCGTGGCATCTTTGGCCACGAGGCCGATGTGATCGTCGCTGTAACCAGCCTTGCGGAGGTCCGCAACAGCCCGGTCGGCGGCGTCGCGGTTTTTGAATACGCCCACCGTGGTGGAACAAATTTTGTTAGAAGCCATCGAAGTGATCTCCTGTTGGAAGAGGGTAGACATCGCGGGAAGTGCCGCGAAACCGATTGTGAATAATGCAGGTTTGATGCCAAGCAGAGGATGACGCCCGACGAATTAGCGAGTCTTCAGCCGAGGCGACATCCGCTTGTCATGAAATCCGAGAACCACATTGTCTGTGGGTTTCCGTCCGTTCATCGGCTTGGTATTAGTTCGCGCGATTGGCTTCCTCAGTTTGGGAAGTGCCGCGTGATTTCGACCGCGGGATTGAATTGAACGTGGGTCGCCTTCTCAACGATTGAAGTTCGTCATCACGAAAAGGAGTTCGCCCGGCTTGGTTTGGAAATCAGTCGGGGCCGGTTGACCAGGAAGAGCATAAATTAGGCGAATGGAGTCGCCAATCTGCTCGATCAGTCCTTCGGCCACGTCGCCGGAGTCCGGCGCGCGTGTCGCCGTCATTGTCACCGGGCAAGGGTTGGCGTCGCCGTCGAGTACGTAAGTGGCGACGTAAATATCCCCGTGATCTTGATTCGTCACGGTGACTTCCGTTTCGGTAAACTTCACCGTCGTGTGCTGCACGCGCTCCGGCGGCAAGTCTTTCCCGTCGCGTTGTCCCGAGACAAGCGTGTAGGTTCCGGTCAAATTCATGATGGCGTGCTCCGAGGGTGGTTGTGTGCAATTACCAGTCCCTCCAGCAAAAGTTGAGCCACGGAAGACATCCAAAAGCTTCGCCGGTGTAACTCGGGTGCGCGTCACGAAAGTTTGTTCCCGTTCGCAGCAAACTGGTTTTCAACCCCAACGGGGTTGTTCCCTTAGCCCAGGGTTGCGGGCCGAAGGCCCGTTACCCTGGGAACCCGCACCCAACCCCAACAGTCTTCACAAGCAGAAGTTTCCTTCCCGGGGAGGAAGCGTCCCAGGGTAGCGGGCCTTCGGC
>JANLRE010000286.1:0-1335 GCA_031368205.1 Fimbriiglobus sp.
CGCGGTGAACGAGGTCACCAGCAGCACGAACGTCAAGCCGCCGATGTACTTGTAGAGCAACACCAGCGGTTTGCTGATCGGCTTCGAGATTAGCAAATCGAGCGTGCCTTTCCCCAACATGTTCGGAATGAACCCCGCCGTCACGACGATACTGACGATCAGCGTCAACCACGCCCCGGCACCGTTGACGAGCCACTTCTGCATGAAGTAAACCCCTTCCCGCAACGACGTTGATAGCAGCGGAACGTCGATGAAGAACAGCAACGCCGGTTCGTGCCGCCATTCGAGCTTGTCTGAAATCGTCGTGCCTTTGCTGGTCACATGGAAGCGTGCCTCCGCCGGGGCCGGGGTTGCGTCTTTGGTCGCGTCCGGGTCTAACTTGGGCGGCACGTCAGGTTGAATCGATTTGACGTTCTCGACCTTCAGGTCTTTGAGAAAGTCGAAGCCTTGCTTCAGAAACCGTTCCGCCGCAGGGCGAGTGACCGGGAGGGCGCGACCGCGGTCTTTGGCTTTTTGCAAATCCGCAGCGCTCGGACTGGTCACCACAAAGTCGAAGGTGTAGTCCGATTTCCACGGCTCGATCGGGTTCGTTTCGGCGAAATTCTCAATGCTAAATTTCGGCGAACCCATGTTCGGGTATTCAGGGCTGGTCGGCAGGATTTTGTTAATGAACCCAATGCTCGTGCCCAGTTGTTCGTTCAACGGTTGCGGGCGGAACGAAATGCTGGCGATGAACAGCACCAGCAGGAACGACAGCAGCAGCATCGCTTGGAGTACCCACCCGTTGATGGCTTCGCGGTAGGAGTCCTTGAGGAAGGCGTAGAATTTCACGGTTATTCTCTCCTCGCGTCGATGGGGCGGGCGACGCGGGTCGCGCGGCGGGCTTGGCCTTTGGGTTCGGCGTCGTCAACGAGTTTCATGAAGACACTTTCGAGGGTCTGTTTCTTTTCCACCAAGTGCCGCAACTTCAAACTCTTCTCGGACAGCATTCCCAGAATCGTGTCGATACTTTGACCGGCGTGGATTTCGACTTCGGGTAGCAACCCTTTATCGTCAACCGTGTAACCGTGTTGACGCAACTCCGCCGTCGGGAACGTTTGCCCGTCCACGAGGCCGATCACGTAGCGGTCGGTTTGCCGCGTCAGGTCCGCGACCGTTCCTTGGCGGATGATCTCGCCCAGGTGCATAATGGCCACCCGATCGGAGATCATTTCCACTTCACCCAGCAAGTGCGAATTGACGAAGATCGTGCGGCCTTCCTTCTTGAGTTGCAGCAGCAGTTCGCGGATTTCTTTCCGCCCGATCGGGTCCACGCCGTCGGTCGGTTCGTCGAGG
>JANLRE010000299.1:0-1102 GCA_031368205.1 Fimbriiglobus sp.
GAGGGCAAAGGCGTTCTGGAAAGCTTTAAGATGGTTTCTAAAAATATCATCCAGATTCTCAAGGGTGGAGCAACCGGCTAATGTCGGAAACGCTTCTCGCTGACATTCAAAAACTCAAAAAAGAAAAAGATGTGGCCTTGCTCGCGCACTACTACCAAGAGGGCGAGATCCAAGAGATCGCCGATATCACCGGCGACAGTCTGAAGCTGGCCCGCGAGGCGACCAAGGTGGAGACGCCGGTGATTGTCTTTTGCGGGGTGCTGTTCATGGCGGAAACGGCCAAGATGCTGAACCCGTCGAAGAAGGTGCTGCTCCCCGACCTGAAAGCCGGGTGTAGCCTCGTCGATTCGTGCCCACCGGAGAAGCTCGCCCGCTATCAAGAAATGCTCCGCGAGAACGGTCGCAAGTTTCAAACGGTCACGTACATCAACAGTTCCGCGAAGGTGAAGGCCCTGTCCGATTGGATCGTGACCTCCGGCAACGCCGAAGACGTGGTGCGGAACAAAGTCCCGCCAGATCACGAGATTCTATTTGTCCCGGACCAACACCTCGGGCGGTACCTACAAGGCGTCACCGGGCGGGACATGATCTTGTGGAACGGCTCGTGCATGGTGCATGAGATTTTCAGCGTTCATGACCTCATCAAGCAGAAGAAGCAACACCCCGCCGCCGTCACGATGGCGCACCCCGAATGCCCGGCGAATGTGCTGGAGCACGTCGAGTTCATCGGCGGCACGGAGGCGATGATTAAGCACGTCGGCAGCTTCAGAGCACCGACCACGTTCATCGTCGCCACCGAACCGAACATGCTTTGGCAGCTCGAGTCGCGGTTCGCCCAGCACACGTACCTGCCCGTTCCGGGGATCACGTGTGCCTGCAACAAGTGCCCGCACATGGCCCTGAACACGCTCGAAAAAATCCGCGATTGTATGCGCGACGGCAGCCCCGAAATTCACTGGCAACCGGAGTTCGACAAGGCCAAGGATGTGCTAGCACGAAGCCTGTTAAACCCGCCAACCACCGCCCCCGTCCACCCGCATGGGGACTGATGCAGTCGCATAAAATCCGATTCACCACAGAGGCACAGAGACACAGAGAAGAA
>JANLRE010000327.1:0-9367 GCA_031368205.1 Fimbriiglobus sp.
CGCCGCGTTTTCCCACTCGCCGATCACCATGCCCGGAAACGCCAACGCTACGACCACACCCAGTAAGCAAACAAGTCGCAGCATCGCAACCGGGATGGCCCAAGCGAAAATCTTCCGCCGATCGGAACGGAACAGAATCGCAACGAGCAACAACCCCAGCACCGTACCGCAACCCAACACCAGCAATTGCAGCGTCGGGTCGAACGTAGACACATCGACCGGCAACGGATCGCTTAAGCGCCGGAGGAAGTATTTCGCTTCTAGGTTCATGTCAGTCGAAGGCATATCTAAGCCGCTGTTGCCGTTGGGGTTGTCATGGTCTTCCGCATTGTCGTCGCCACAGACGGCGAAGTGGTTTCCAGATCGCCGGTATTGTTGAAACTCAACCTCATCGAGAGGTACTGTTCGGCTAACAAGAGCAGACCCAACAGCACGACGAGTACCCACGATTCGGACAGGTCGCTCTTTTTGTTACGCAGTTCCTTCACCCAATCGGAATCATCCGCGGAGTGAAGTTGGGCACCGATTGCCGTTAGAATCACGTCGTCCCGTGATGCCCGCCGGAGGTCACCTTCCCGGTTGGCGTCCAAGTTCGCGGCATACCCATGATATTCCGGCGTCTCCGCCGCATCGCTCTTGTTACCCTTTGGTTGCAAATTGCTGAACGTAAACAGGTACGCACCCGGTTGCATCGCTTCCCGGAATTTCAGCACAAGACTCTCGCCTTCTGCCTCCAGTTGTTGTTCCTTCAGATCAACAATCGGTGCGGGGTTGGGGTCTTTCGCACCCCCCGCAATCGGCGTATGGGTTAGGAAAGACCGCCCGACAATCGGCTTGTACCGTGTGGCTTCCACCCGCAGTTCAATCGGGTTGCCGAGTGCCCGGTTTTCTTCCGCACCGGCGCCGGACAGGTAACTTCCCAACTCCTTGATGATGGGCGAATACGACGCACTGCCCGGCTTTTCGGACGGCCAGTCACTCCACGTTTCGCCCGCCGTCGTCGTGACAACGATGACCCGCCCGCGACCGAACTGCTTGGCCACATAGAACGGGTCGCCGTACTTCACCCGATCGCGTAACCGCGTGGCGAAACTCTTCAGATCGGCCATCTTCGGCAACGTCCAGAGTTCCCTTAACAGGGCCTCGTTGGGGTCGCCGTAGCCACGCTGGTCCGCCAAGAAGTCGTCGAGAATGTTGCCCATCTTATAGAGCGGTTCGGACGAAATGGCGATCCGCCGGAGGTCGTCTCGGTAGCGCGTCAGCAAGTCCTTGTACTTCACAAACTCGGCGTCATCGACGGGTAACTTGTCCGCCAGATCGACGCGGATTTGCTGCTCGAACTCGGACATCGACTGCTCATTGGGCATGCAATACAGTTCGCTCACGGTCGGGTCGTCGCGCCACTTTCCAATCCGCATCACCGGCCAGTATCGCTTGATCGAAATGAACCCGAAGACCCGTTCGAGTTGCTCCGCGTCCTTGATCGGCTCGCCGCGTTCGTCGGTGTAAAGCCCAGCCAACGCGGGGTGTGAACGCCGGGCCGGGTCGCGGATTAACAGCTTCTTCTGCGAGATGCGGAACCGTCGGGCTTGCAATTCTTCCTCGGTCAGTTCTTTGCTCGGTTGATCCATGAGTGGCACGGGAAACAGTCCCAGCCCGTCCCGGTAAAGTTGCTTGTTGTAGTCCGCCGATCGCACGTCCGGGCCGAGGAAGAACCCGACCCCGCCGCCGTTCTTGGCGTAGTCTTCGAGGTTTTTCGTGGCCGCGTCGCTAAGCCCCGGCACGTTCAACAGCATGATGAACGTGTACTTGCTCAGGTCCGCTTGCTCCAAGTCGCGGCTTGTGCCGGTCACCCAGGCAAAGCCGGTGTAGGTGCTGATGGCACTGCGTAAGTAAAACCCGTCGCCCTCTTTTGTTTCGCGCAAATTCGGGCGGCCTTCGATCACCAAAATCGGCAACCGCTCGCGGACTTCGACGACGGCGTGCCGAACGTTGTCCGCCGTCAACCCACCCGGTTCGCCGGATTCCAGACTCACGGTGACGAGGTTAAAGCGGTCCAACGGTTTTTCCTCACTGCCGATCCGGTCGAACGGAATCTCGAACTTGATGGCGCGTTCCTGGTTCCCCGGCAGTGTTTCAATTGCCACCGATCGCCCTTTGTTTTCGTCGCCGTTCACCTTCACCGCGAACCGCACGCCTTTCATTTCACTCGCGCCGAAGTTCTTCACCTTGAGTGTGAACTCCAACGGGTCGTATCGTGCCACGACCAGTTTCGCCGGTTGCAACTCGGTGATGGCGAGGTTGTCATGGGCTAGCGGTGACCGGCGATCATCTTTCTTGCGATACGGGTGCGCGACATCAATCAGGTTCACTTTGACCTTGGACACGGATAACTCTTTGGTCACGTCCTTGATCGCGTCCGCGTTTTCGGACCAATCAACGCTCCGAAAATCGCTCAGAACATGAACAATTTTCGAGACATCGCCCGGCTGGGCTTCCAGGATTTCCTTCGCGGCCTTCAACCCGTCCGCCAACCCGACCCGGACGTTCGACGGCTGATAATTGTTCAGAGTCCCGGCGTATTTCGTGATCGCGGCGTCGTTGAGTCGCTCCAACACATCCAGCACACTGAGTTGCGAAAGGCGTAGCACTTCCAGGCGTTGCGGCGTCGTGGCTTCGCTGGCCGACTTGGCGATTTGTTCGAGAAGGACTTTCTTGGCTTGCTCGAAGGACGTGGTCGGCGTGCCGTCGTCGTTCCGCCAGCCGTCCGCCATGCTCGGGGTATCATCGAGGATCACGATGTGCGTCGTGGCGCGGGATTCCTGATCGTTCAAGTTGAACCCGGCGAATCGCGCGATTAAGAAGCCGACTAAGAGTACCGCGAGGATTCGCAGCAACAACAGCAGAAGTTGTTGCAGGATCATCTTCCGCCGGACCCGCTTCTGGGCCTTCAGCAGAAACTCCATCGCCGCCCACTTCACCCGCTTGAAGCGTATGCGGTTGATGAGGTGGATGATGATCGGCGAGCTAATCAGCAGCACGCCGGCGAGCATCGACCAGGGGTTCACGAACCAATCAAGCATTGCGGGAACATCTCGGGGGGTTGGCGGTAATCAGCGTCGGGCGACCGTGGACTTATCCGCCCGCCGGAACAGGAACCGCGACAGCACCGCGTCCAGGTAATCGCTGGTGCGAATCAAGTTGTAGTCAATCCCCATGCGGGTACAACCGCGCCGCACTTCGACGAGGTATTCTTCGAGTGCTTCCAGGTAACCTTGTCGCAGTGCTTTGGGGTCGCAGAACAAATCGGGCAGTTCTTCCAGCCCTTCAAACTTCGTCATACCGCCGAAAGGGAACGTCAACTCGTCGTCGTCGAGAATGTGAAACACCATCACGTCGTGGCGACGATGTCGCAACATTTCGAGACCCTTGAACAGCGGCTCGCGGTCCGTCAACAAGTCCGAAAACACGATGACCATGCCGCGCGAGTGCGACGACTCAGCGACGCTGCGTAACGCGCGATCAATGCGGGTTTTTTCGGCGGGGCGGCTGTGGTCCAGTGTCTTGGTAATCGCGTCCAGATGGCGTTGCGAACTCTTCGGCGGGATCGCCTGTTTAACGTCCCACCCGAAGCTCGACACCCCGGCGGCGTCTTGTTGCCGGATGATGAGGTACGCCAAACAGGCTGCTGCCGTGCAAGCGTATTCGTACTTGTTCAACGTCCCGGCTTTGCGATGCTTGTCGCGGCCGTAGACCATCGACTCGCTGGTATCGACCACCAAGCTCGCGCGGAGGTTGGTTTCGGCCTCGTATTGCTTGATGTAAAACTTGTCGGTCTTCGACCAAACTTTCCAGTCGAGGTGGCGAATGTCGTCCCCCGCAACGTACTCCCGGTGTTGGGCGAACTCCATGCTCTGGCCGAAAAACGGGCTTTTGTGCAGCCCCGAAATGAACCCTTCGACCAGTTGCTTGGCCCGCAAGTCCAGCCTGCCGACTTTCGCAATCGTCTCGGGGTGCAAGAAGCGTTTCGGGTCGTCGGCGTCGGCTGTCATGGTGGATTTCTGCGAGGGATCGGACGGTTAACGGTTCAACACGATCACGCCGAGAAGATCTTTTTGAACCGCTCGTCCCGGTCGAGATCCCCTTCCTGGCTCGGCGTCTCTTCGAGAATTCGCTTGATGACATGGTCGGTCGTAATCCCTTCGGACGCCGCCGTGAAGTTGGTCAGAATCCGGTGGCGCAGCACGGGCAGCGCCAGTGCTTTCACGTCTTCCGAAGTGACGTAAGCGCGACCGTAAAGCAGGGCGCGGGCTTTGGCACCGAGGATCAAGTTTTGCACGGCACGGGGACCGGCGCCCCAACTGAGCCACTCTTTCACAAACTTTGGTACACCCGGTTCACCGATGCGGGTTTGCCGCACAATCGCCAAGGCGTACTTGATGATGTGGTCCGTGACTGGGACTTTGCGAACCAGTTGTTGCAGCTCTAGAATTTGTTCCCCGGATAACACCGCACTCACTTCTTCGTTTTGCACGGATGTCGTCCGGGCCGCGATCTGGAACTCTTCGGAGAACGACGGGTACGTTACGAACACCTTGAACATGAAGCGGTCTTGTTGGGCTTCGGGTAGCGGGTACGTCCCTTCCTGTTCGATCGGGTTTTGCGTGGCGAGAACGAAGAACGGGTTGCCGAGTTTGTGCCGCACCCGCCCGACTGTTACTTGCCGTTCTTGCATCGCTTCGAGCAAAGCCGCTTGCGTCTTCGGCGGAGTCCGGTTGATTTCGTCGGCCAAGATCACGTTGGCGAACAGCGCGCCCGGCAGGAACTTGAACTCGCGCTGCCCGGTGGAGCGGTTTTCTTCGATGATTTCGGTGCCGGTGATGTCGGCGGGCATCAAGTCCGGCGTGAACTGGATGCGGCTAAAGTCCAACGACAAGCACTTGGCCAAGGTGCTAATCATCAAGGTTTTCGCCAACCCCGGCACCCCTTCCAGGATAACGTGGCCGCGACTGAACATCGCAATCAGCAACTGTTCGATGACCTTGTCTTGGCCAACAATCACGTGGCTGAGTTGCTCGCTGATGTCCGCAAACGCCTTCTGCAACCGCTTCATGGCATCAAGGTCGGTTGGTGCTACTTTGTGGACGCGGGCAGTCAAATCTTCTGGTTGGCTCATGCGAAACTCAGGGGTGGGAACGCAGCCGAATGATGACCACGATAGTGACAGAATCTTAATAAACGGTGACAACTGATGTTATCGGTGATAAATCGGGACGATGCCTTTGTCGAGTTGCAGAATCGTCAGGTTCACGCACGTCGAGAACACGGGGCCGATGTAGCCACTCGTCCAGCTTCCGTCTTGGTTTTGTTGGCTCTTCAGGTGGTCGAACATCACTTCTTTGTAACCGCTCCAGGTGACCCAGGTTTTCTTGTCCTCTTTCGGGAACAGTTCGCCGTATCGGTCATCGCCCATCACGTAAATCGCTTGCGCATAGTAGTAGCTCTGGTATTCATCATGTTGTAGCCGACCTTTGCCGATCGGAATGTTGTCCTTGCAGAACTTGATCCACTTCTTGGCGTACTCGTCGTTGTACTGGCCGGAACTGAACGCACAGGCAATCGCCGCTGCGGTCAGCGGTGGGCGTTCTTGGCCGTTGCCCGCTCCGCCGTTGGCGAGGCTGTAGATAATCCCGCCCCGTTGAGTTGTGCAATCGCGGAGGTACTTCGTGGAGTTGTCAATGATCTCTTTTTTGACCGGGATGCCCGCGTTTTTCGCCGCTCGTAATGCTTGGATTTGGGTAATCGTCGTCGATCCTTCATCGAAGTTCGCGCCGTCTTTAGCAGACATGTAACCCCAACCGCCGCGGTTGGTCTGGGCGTTCCCGGTGAACTCGACGGCTTTCTTCAAAATTGTTTCGAGCTTCTTGCGCCGCTCCACGTCTTCTTCCTCACCGTAAACGCTGGCCAAGAATAGCAGTCCGAAGCCGTGACCGTACATGTACCGCGACGCTTCGGTCGGGTTGTTCGGGTTGCCGAGTAGCCCGTTAGCCTGGGTTCGTTGCATGAACCAGTTCACGGCCTTTTCGAGGTTTTCTGAATACTTGCCTTCGCGGAGTGTGCTGCCTTCCATCAACATGCACATGCCAGCGAGGGCCGTCATGGTGGTCGGGTATTGGCCGCCCGCCGCTTCCCAGTGACCGTCCGGGGCTTGGGTTTTCTTCAACCAACCCAAGCCTTTGACAACCATGATGTCCACGTCCGCGTTTTTCTTCTTCGCGCCCGCCTCCTGGGCAAAACCGGCCGACGCGGTGTACAAAATCGCCCACGCCATTAGCATGGGAACCGCAGTCTTGCACAACGCTTTCATAAGCTTGACCCTGGAATGAGGACAAAAACGAATTCAGACAGCACTGACAAGTCCCATGTGAGGCAAATTGCTTTGATTCCTGCCCACAAATTAGGCACCCGCCGATCATCGCTTCAGACCGAGTTCATCGTCGGGTGAAATCCGAATCCGGAGCTGATCGTTAGGCCGGATAAACTCGATGGCTCGCGTTTTCGGGTCGAGGGCCACCGAAGAAAATTCGCCATTGAACTGGTACGGGTAGTTATGCCGCAACCGCCCGGTCTGCTTTTCCACCACGACAACCCGGTATTGGTAGCCACGGGTTGAGGGGTCCAAGTTCATGACTGCCGCCACCAGTACGGGCAGGTCATCAAAACGATCCAAGTAGAGGTTTTGATTGAGCAAAACATCACTGTTGTACCAGAGCCGTTTGCCGGTGCCACGATCAAAAGCATAAATTGCGCCGTTCACAGGCTGTGACCGCAATCGCCAAGCATAGACGTTTTGGGGAACCGAACGTTGATCGGTGCTCCGATTCAGGATCACATAGAACCGTTCCGAATCGGTAAGCAACAACGGTGTTGTTAGCGTGCTTGTTCCTCTGCCGTCCCGAATATGGGGAGACAGAAGTTGCGGATCGAGTTCGCCCTTGAGCACCGTTTTGCCGTTGAGTGTATCGATCACTTCGATCGCCCCGGTCGGCAGCACACAGCCGACGAAATCCGGGTTGAGTGACTTCATAACCACGGTCTTCAGTGGCAGTTCACGCCGCCAGACATCGACCCCCTTCAGCGGGTCGTACAAGCGAAGAACCCGGTCTTCCTTGGGACTTTCGTTAACCAAGACACGATGTCCAATGAGGGATTGCTTGGCACTTGAGGCGAACAACGGCGCAAAGTCTTTGACCCCGTCCACGACTGTTCCGTCAATGGCCCGCAGCACGCGCGAGCCGGTGCTTTCAATCAAGTAGATGTACTTGGCGTCACCGAAGATTTGCACCTTGGAAGACACGTTGGTCCGGACCCAAAGTTCCTGGCCCGTTGTGGGGTCCAGTGCTTTCAAACCGTCCCTGGTGACCAGACAAGCATAAGTGGGTTGTAACACCATCGAGCGGCCCAAGCGGAACATCCAACCATCGTCGTATTGGAAAACCAAATCGCCATCGGCTTCAATCCGTGTTTGGGGCGGATTGAGCGGGGGTGTTCTCCCGAGCAAGTTTTGCCGCCAAATTTCCCGTTTTTCGGCGAGATCGAAGCAGTAAACAAAGTGCCCCAGGGTGAGCAGCACCAGTTGACCGTTGGCAAGCGACATCCGGGTGTTGGATGACCCTAGTTGCACGTTCTGTGTGGCGAATTGTGCGATGCCGGCGAACTTACACCGTTCTTCATTCGTCGTCCGATCCAGGACGCGGAGCACCCAAGTTCCGTCCGTGGTATTCTGCTCCATGTTCAACGCGAACCGCTGGAAGAATGGAAAGAGTTCCCCGTCCGGTTGCAGGGAAAAGCCTTGCGGGTTGGCTCGCCCCACGGTGGATTGTTGCACGTCCACTTTGAATTTCGACATCGTCGAAACCCGCGTCGGTTCCAAGTACGGCAGTAGCCGTTTATCCGTGATGAGTTCGCTATAAATCTCGGCCCCGGTCTTCCCGTCGCGCACGACTTGCTCGGGGTACTTCGCGTTGAGTTGGTGATAAAGCCCCACCGCATCTTCGAGCATTCCACGGCGAGTCAACGATCGGGCCAACGCTTCGGTTGCGCGTGCGGCGACCGTTTTGTCTTCGCACGTCGCATAAAGTTGCATTAACAGGGACTGCGCTTCGCGGGTGTCCTCGTCGTTGTTGGTTTGCAACAACTGGTCCGCGAGCAGCAATTGGGCTTCCTGACCGGATGCAAAGAATGGCCCGAAGATTTTGACAAACTCCCGCAACCGAACCAAGTCATTGGCGGTGCGTAGCGAATCCCACTCTTTCTGAACGCGGTCATCAAGGGACTTGCGAGCCGCAGGGTCTTGGGCGTTGCGAATCATCGCGTCAATTCGACCCCGTGCCCAAACGTCCGGGCGTGTTTGGCCGTTCGGTTCGTCGTAAATGCTCACCAATTGCTTGTTGTCGCCTAGCGAGGCAAACGCCCGGTAACTGTCGAACGCCTCTGGTAGTTTGCCCTGTCGTTCCCGACCGCGTGCAACGAGCGACAAGTACAACCCCCGGCGACGGATTTGTTCGTCGATCAGCCGTTGTTTTTCGGCAGGGTCGTCGCTGTCCACAGGCACTTCGCACAGCGCTTCATACTCGCTCAAATACGGCTCGCCGTCTTCAAATTTGTTGCGGAGAAGTTCGGTGTACGCGATGTAAAGTTTCGCGCGAATCTTGCGGCGGCCCGGGTCCGAGGGGTTGTGTTTTTGGGCTTCTTTGAAGTCCGCAATCGCATCCCGGATGTCGCCGTTGTCGAGGGAGAGTTCGCCACGAGCGGTCAGCCCGTCCGGATCGTTGGGGTTGGTTTTGAGTCGTTCCACCATCTCCAATCGTTTCAATTCGATGAGCGGAAACGCGGTCAGTTCGATAGCGGACTGCGAGAAGAGTTGGCCGTCCTGGAAGATCAGGTTCCCCAACACGAGCCGGGTGTCGGTCGTGGCGTCGAATTTCCGCCGAAACGCGGTCTTGGAGTGGACCTGCCCCGCTTTCAAATCAATCGCCCAAACTTGGGGTTCCTTCGATTCGACTTGTTCAGGGTTCCCGATCACCGGCAGGTAGTACAGCCCGTTCTTGGCCACCACACCATGACCGGAGGGCGTGCCGATTTGGATCTTGTCCCACAGTAACTTCGCGCTGCCTTTCCCGTCTCCATCGAGTGCAAAAGCCCGAATCGCTTTTTTGCTCACCACGACGACTTTCCCATCGAATACGCTCCCGACGTACAGGTCATCTTGTTCCCGAGGTGCCGCCCAAACGGGCGAGCCGGTGCGCAGATCGAGGCATTGAATTTGGTCCGAATCGTGGGCCGCGATGATGACTTTGCCACCGGC
>JANLRE010000343.1:0-5235 GCA_031368205.1 Fimbriiglobus sp.
CACCCTGAAGTGTGAAACCGACTGTGTTCGCATTGAGGTTTGCAAACTGTGTCGCATTGGCCAACGTCGGAGTTGTCAGCAGCAGGTCGGCTTTCGGAATGGAATACAGCCCGATGTTGGAAAAAGCACCTCCAGCCGTGAAGTTGTTGGTCCCGACATAAACACCGTTGCGGTCGATCCCGAGCGTCGGGTAGTCCGCAAACAACCCGTTCGTGGTCGTCAACGAGACGGCCTTGAATCCATCCAACGGGTTGGAAGTATTGGAGCGGGCGACAAGAATCCGATTGTTGGTCGCTTCTCCGGTAATCATTACTGCGACCCAACGGCCGCTGAGCGGATCGAACGCCAACCGGGGGTCGAATACGTTGCTCACGTTCGATAGTCCGGCATTGGTCCAGAAAGTGGAGGTCGAAACAGCGGCGGCAGCCGTGCTACCGTCTTTGTTGAAGACGGCGTATCCATCGTTGTTGAATTGAATCCAGTGGTTCAAGCCAATCGCACCCGTAGTATCCGGCGGTGTGAAATTGACCCTGGTTTGGGTCTGGAAGTTCGCGCCGACGTTGACTTGGGCGTGTAACGTCGTGGGAAAGGTGAGGCAAATCCAGAGGCCAATCACCATTCGGGCCGATCGAACTAATACACGATTCATTCTTGCGAGTCCTGAAACGAGTAGAATAGTGTCTGTCTGATTGTTGCAGTCGCAGCGAGTTGCGAACTGTATAAATGCAAACAGCACGGAATACAAAAGCGATGACGTGGGAGAATGTTCCGCAAGTCACAATCTTGTCGATGACTCTGGATAGTTTCAAGAGGCAATCTCTGCAATTCATCAGTTACAAATAACACACGGAGCCGCATTTCCGGTCGTTCGTGACCTGTCAGCTACAATCACTGCGTTCGTTCCCGTTCGCACCAGGAAGGCACGCTATGCGGTGGTCTGTGGCTCGGTTGATTGCGGGGAAGGAGTTTCGGGATTTGTTGCGGGACCGGCGGACGGTCATGCTCATTCTCGTGCTACCGGCGCTGCTCTACCCGCTGTTCGGCATCTCGGGGTACCTGTTCGCGGCGTCGCTGATGGCACACCCGGCGGTCGTGGGCATTAGCGGCGCGGAGTTTTTGCCGAAGGCCGAATCCGGGTTGCCGGCGTTCGTGGTGAACGGGAAGTTCGCGGACGGTCTCGACGTGTCCGATGAAACGGCGGGCGGGGTGTTGGTCAAGCCGATCACGATCGACGCCGACGAAGCACTCCGCACGAAACAAGTCGATGTGGTGCTGACCATTTCGCCGAACTTCCTCGCGGACCTCAACAGCGACGACCGCAAGCCGACGCTAAAGATTCAACAACGCGACGGCGATGAAAAGTCCAAGCTCACCGCGAAACGGTTGGTCGAGATTGTTCACAAATGGGAAAGCCAACTCCGCGAGTTGCGGTTCGCCAAGAAGGGTCTCAAGAAAGACTTCGACCAAATCTTCACGATCGAAGACCCACAAACAGACAAGCCCAAGGGCAAAAAAGCCGCCGACGAGCTGCGCGACACCTTCAGCAAGGTGTTCCCGTTCATCCTGATCATGTGGCTGGTGACCGGCGCGATTCAACCCGCCGTGGACATGACCGCCGGGGAGAAGGAACGCGGCACGATGGAAACGCTGCTCATCAGCCCCGCCGAACGCAGCGAGATTGTGGTGGGCAAATTCCTGGCCACGACGGTGTTCGCGTTCGGGTCGGTGGTGTGGAACGTGATCTGGCTGTCCGGCGCGGGACTCATCATCGAGGGCCTACTCGGGTTCCCCATCGTCAACAAAGTCGGCCTCATTTCCTGCGTCGTCCTCGGCCTGCCGCAAGCGATGTTCTTCAGCGCCGTCTGCCTAGCATTGGGCATCTACGCCAAGAGTACGAAAGAAGGCCAATACTACCTGATGCCGATGATCCTGTTCACGATGCCGCTCGCGTTTTGGAGCATGTTACCCGGCACCGAACTGTCGCCCTGGACGTGCTGGGTGCCCGTCACCGGGCCGATGTTGCTGCAATCGCGGTTGCTCAGCGTCAGCACCGAACCGATCCCGTGGGAATACTTCGCCCCCGTACTCGGGTCCGCCACCCTTTGGGTGAGCATCGCGCTATGGCTCGCCGTCCGCCAGTTCAAAAACGAAGCCGTCCTGTTCCGCGAAACCGGCCCTACGAAGGGCGGCGGACTGATGCGGAAGCTGTTCAGCCGCCCACGCCCTAGGTGACCCGCCCCATGCAACTGTTCATGGTCGAACTCGCGGTTGCGGATTGGCCTGCGGCGGTAGCGTGGTACCGCGATCGGTTGGGGTTGCGGGTCACGTTGCGGGATGAGGCGAACCAGTTTGCGTTGTTGGAAGCGGCGGGTGGCGGGCGACTCGCGTTGAAGGCCGGGGCGCCACAACCGGGCGGCGTGACCGTGCATTTTCAAGTCACCGATTTAACCGCTGAAATGACCCGCATGGGCATCACAGCCGAACCGAAGACGAGTCCCGAAGGCTACCGGCGGGCAATCGTCCCCGACCCGGATGGCTACACGATTGTGCTGTTCGAGTGGGTCAGTCCATTTCTCGATGCAGGATGAAACGCAAGCAAGTGACGGTCAACACGCCGAAGGTTGGAGGCGGCACATTTGTTGGTGGAAGTGATGTCCCCTGGTTTTCGGCCCTGAAAGGGACGTGCTGTCAGCCCAGGGCCATGCCCTGGGGACCGCGCAACGATTCGGTTTTCGTTCAATTCTGGGTGGTTCATTTTCGCCGACAGTTAACCGCATGAACCGTCCCTTCGAGAGTTCCCAGGGCATGGCCCTGGGCTGACAGCACGACCCTTTCAGGGCCGAAACCCCCGTGCCGTCGCTCGCGCCCCTCGTTCGCCGGAATTTCCTGAAGGACGTGCCGTTGCCGTGAAATCGTCCACACAACGTGCCACTACTTTGCTCGCGGTTCGGTGCCCCACAAGTGGCGGATGAAGAAGTCGGCGCGGCGGCGTTTGCCGTAGGGTGATTCGCACGACCCGTGGCCGGCGCCGGTCATAAACAGCATGTCGAAATCCTTGTTCGCCTTTACCAGGGCGTTGGCCACTTGCATGGTGCTGGCGGGATCGACGTTGCGGTCGAGTTCGCCGACCACGAGCATGAGTTTGCCTTTCAGATTCTTGGCCTGGGTGACGTTCGATTGGTCGTCGTAGTGCTTCCCGACCGGCCAACTCATCCAGAGTTCGTTCCACCAAATTTTGTCCATGCGGTTGTCGTGGCAGCCGCAGTCGGAGACTGCCACGGTGTAAAAGTCCCCGAACGCCAGCAGCGCCCGCGTGCTACTCTGCCCGCCCGCCGAGCCGCCGAAGATGCCGACGCCCTTGCTCAAGTCCATCTCCGGGAACTTCTTCGCGGCGGCTTGAATCCACGGGATGCGGTCCGGGAACCCGCTGTCGCCGAGGTTCTTCCAGCACACGTCGTGGAACGCCTTGCTGCGCCAGTTCGTACCCATGCCGTCGCACTGCACGATGATAAACCCGAGTTCCGCCATGCTCGACGCCGAGCCGGGGTTGGGGTTGAACCGCTTCGGGACGAAATGGTCGTGCGGCCCGGCGTAGATGTACTCAATCACGGGGTATTTCTTGTCCGGGTCGAAGTTCGTCGGGCGGTGGATGACGCCGTGGATGTCCGTCGTCCCGTCCCGTCCTTTCGCAACGAACCGTTCCGGGGCACGCCAGCCCGCGGCTTCCAGGGCTTTCGTGTCGGCCTGTTCGACCTCTAAGAGTTTCTTCCCGTCGCGGGTGCGGCGTAGCTCCGTGACCATCGGGAGATCGACGCGGCTGTGGCTCACGAGGTAGTGCTTGTCGTCCGGCGAGTACCGGGGCGGCGTGTGCGTCCCGTCGCCGTCGGTCATGGCGACCAAGCCGGTCCCGTCGAAGGCGATCCGGGCGAAGTGGACGTGGTACGGGTCTTGCTTCGGGTGTTGTCCCACGGTCTGAAACCGGATTTCGCGATTCTCCACGTCCACGCGCTCGACCCGTCGCACCGCCCATTCGCCGTGCGTAATCGGCGTGGCCTTGTTTGTGGCGCGGTCCACGAGGTACAGGTGGTTCCAGCCGTCACGCTCGCTCATCCAGATGAGTTGGTTCGTGGCGTCGAGGTGTTGCAGGAAGGTTTTCCCGGCGTAGTCGAAGAACGTCTTGCACTCCTCGTTCACAACCGCCGTCACCTGGCCGGTCGCGGCGGCGATCGCCAGCACCCGCATCACGGTGTGGCCGCGCTGGTTGTAGAGGAAGTAAAACTGCTTGCCGTCCGGGGTCCAGTGTTCGTTGGTGATCGCCCAGGGGTTCGGGAAGAGGTCGTCCGAGACAGCGATTTCTTTTTTCGCGGCAACGTCGAACAGGTGCGGCTTCGTGAGCGGGATGTCGTCGCCGGGCTTCAGGTAGGCGTAGGTGCTGGTCTTCGGTTGGAGTTGGTCCTTCGGGCTGGACTCGACGAGCGTGACCTTGCGGTCCCCGCCCGCCTTCGTTTTCATCGCCACGAACTTCGTCGAATCGGGCGCCCAGTTAACGCGGTCGTAGCCGTCGCCGGTTTTGCCGTCGGTCGTGAGCTTGGTTTCGGTCTTCTCTTTCACGTCCACCAGCACGACGTTGAAGTCCTGGATCGTCGCCTGCCACTTGCCGTCCGGCGACGTGTTCGACCGCCGTTGTCGCGGCGCTTGAACCGGGCCGCGGGCCGCAAACTCCGGGTATTGCAGTCCGAACATCTCCCCGGTGGAGTCATCGGCCTCGTCACGCAGCTCGGGCGCGACATGTTCAGCCGGTTTCACGGCGCCCGCGTCTTTTTCCTTCTTCGGCAATTTGTCTTCCGCCACGACTTCGCGGGTTGCCTTCGCAACGTCCACGACGACGAACTCTTTCTTCCCTTTTGGCAGATCGTTGCGGTACCAGAACTTGGTGTCGTTCTCGAACCACGTCGGCTCGACACGGTCGCGGGTGACTTTCCCCGCGAAGCGGCTACCCAACTTGGCGGCACGGTCAAAATCGGCTTGCGTTCCCTGCGCCACGAGCGGCAACGGGCAGGTGAGTAGCACAAGTAAGCCGAGGGTGCGATAGATGATTGGCGTCATGATTCGTGGTAGGCTCGAAGGCGGAATTCTAAGCGGAGACTGGTAGCGTACCATTCCCCTGCAATTGGGGCTAACGCTATTCCCGGAGCGGAGCTGGGTGGGCGTCACGAAAGTTGGTGGAAAATTTGT
>JANLRE010000366.1:0-7809 GCA_031368205.1 Fimbriiglobus sp.
TTTTTGCACCACGTCATTCGGGCCGGGAAAGCGGTGATCGTGTGCCTGACCAAGATGCGCGAGACGGAAATCGAACCGATGACGGAACACTTCCGCAAAGAAGTCCTCAGCAAACTCCCAAAGCTCCCCGGCGCGGAACGCACCCCGATTCCGTGCGTGTGCATTCCCCAACTCCCCCCCGAAGTGCGATCCGACCCCGCCGGGCGTGGCGCGAAATACCGGGTGCAGTTGCTCAACGAACTGCTCGTCCTGTGCCCAACGCCGGAAATCGCCCGCGCCCGCACCGTGCAAAACGCGCTGCGCTATTTGCAAACCGCTGGCGAAGGGCTGCTGGATGTTGCCCGAAAAGACTTGACCGAAATTGACAATTGGCGAGGGTTCGTAAACGCAGGACGCCAGGAATTTGAACAGCGGTATCGCCGCGAGTTCCTGGCCGGTGAATCGTTCCGGCGGTTCGATCGGACGCGCGAACAAGTCGTCGAAATGCTTGAACTTCCTGGACCGGGTAAGTTCCTCAGTGCGGCTTTGGCACTCCTGCGGTTGCCGTACCGCTACGCCCGCGACTTCATCTTGAAACTCGTGGCCCGCCCGGACATGCCGAACCTCTCCGAACACACGGTTTGCACCGCCGCGCTCGCCGCTTGGACTGATTCCTTGCAAGCCGAGACGTTGCGCCGAACCGGGACGCATCCGCTTTGGAAACAGATTACTCAGGGCTTCGATGCGGGATTGAAAGCCGAGTGCCTCGACCGCTTTCAACAAGTGTTCCGGACCTTTGAGCTGAAAGAAACCGACGAACTCGACCAAGCCGCGAAGGAAGTTCCCGACCGGCTGGCCAACAATCACGTGCTACTGACAACGCTCCGACTCGCCGTCGTGGTGTTCGATCTCGCCGCAATCGGCCTCACGGTGTGGTTAACGTGGTTCCCGAGCCTTTACCAGTTGTTGTTGATCCCGATCGCGGTTTCGCTGAGCCGACAGGTCGTCGAATTGATTGTTTACCAAGTGATCGAATTCGGTCGGGCGCGACTCCGTAATCACCGCGAAGCCCTGGTCAGTGAACACCTCAGTGGGCCGATTACGGCATGGTTATCGGACTGGCCGACATCGGGCGGTTCGTCGCTTGAAAAGCTTCAGCTCATATTACGTCGAGTTCCGGATACGATCAAAGCCTTGGCGGGTATGATTCCCAACCCTGAAACATCGACTCCGTCCCCGAGTGCCGAATGAGCGTCGATTCGACTCCGCCGTTTCTACGCACGTTGGCCCCCCTGCTCCGCGGGTTGGAGCGGCAATTTCACCATTGGCTGGACGAACGGCGGAAGTTTCCGGTCACTCTGGTAGCGCGGGCCGAGATCGAAGGCGTCGCCGAAGACCTGAAACGCAAAGCCGATTCGCTCGATGTCGAACGCCCGCTGCTTGTCATCATGCTCATGGGCGGCACTGGTGTTGGCAAATCGACGCTCATGAACGCCTTGGCCGGTGCCACCGTCGCGCAAGCCTCGTTCACTCGACCGACGACCCGTGACCCCGTTGTTTACTTCCACCAGTACATCAAGCCTGAAAAGCTCGACCCCGTGTTGCGGCTGTGCCGACTGTCCCAACACAATCGGGAAAGCCTGCTGCAAAAAGTCATCGTCGATACGCCTGATGTGGACAGCAATGACCTGACCAACCGCGAAAAGTTAATCGAACTGCTACCCGTTGCGGATGTCGTGCTGTACGTCGGATCGCAGGAAAAGTACCACGACCAAATCGGTTGGGAACTGTTCAAGGACCAACACCAACGGCGTGCCTTCGCGTTCGTACTCAACAAGTGGGATCGGTGCTTGGATCCCGGTGCCGCAGGGTTGCGACCGGATGAAGACTTGCTACGCGACCTTAAAGCCGAAGGCTTTGCGAACCCACTGCTATTCCGCACTTCAGCGCAACTGTGGGTTGATGCCGCGAAGAAGGGACCGAACGCCAAACCGGAAGGACTTCCCCCCGGCGAGCAATTTGCCGAACTCCTGAACTGGCTCGAACTCGGCTTGACCCGACTGGAGATTGAAGCCGTCAAAGCGCGCGGCGTTGGCCAGCTTCTTGCCCAAGCCCTCCGCAGCATCGAAGCCGTTCGACCACCTGATTTAGCCACTGAAGCCCAACGAGTTCAAGACGCTTGGCACCGGGTGCTAGAAGAGGAGTCCGAGGCCCAGGCGGACGTGCTGGTCAGCACCCTCGAACCGTACCAAAACGAAGTCGAACACCACTTCAGCGTGCGCGGCCAACAGCGATTTCGCGGCCTGATGGCAGCCTACTTGCGCATCACCACGAAGCTTCGCTACGTTGGCAACACTTTGCGGGATCGCATCCCGTTTGCACCGAAACTGAGTTCCTCGAAGTCGGATCGACCCAGTGATTGGGATCTCAGCGCGTTCGTGCAATCCTGCGCTCACGTAGCCGGTGAACGGGTGCTTGGCCAACGGATGACGGCTTTGACGAATCGCTTGTTGGTCGAAGCCGATCAAAAAGGGTTTCCGTTGGTGCTACTCAGTGATCGCACCACCGAGACCGCCAAGCTCGATTGGGACGACCGCATCACCCGCAATGTGGTCGATGCCCTGACGGAAGTCGAACGTGAAGTCACTAAGCCGACCGGCTGGCGGAAAGTGGTGCGGGGCATCGTGGGGTTCTTGGGAAACACTTTACCCGAGGCCGTGCTGATTGGAGCGATTATCTTGCTGCTGTGGCGGTTCTTCGTGGACGGTCTGACGCCGGAATTCTTCCACGTTTTGCTGCCAATTTACGTCACACTGGGTGCGTTGATCGTGATGCACATCGTCATCCTGTTCTCATTGCCGGTGCGGTGGTCCGCAATTCGCGGAGAGTTCCGCAAGCGGCTGGAATCGAAACTGATGGACGAACTGCGCCGAACCTATTTGCCCATCCCGGCAGAATTGGCGGCGACGATCGCGGACGAAAAGAAGCAGGCGGAGTACCTGATGACCGAGACGCAACAGGTCGCGGATTGGCTGAGTGAACGCGAGCAAGCCGCCCAAATTCGGGAACTTTACGGACGATAACTTCGCCAAGGATGACGGACCGATGGCCGATAGTAAATGGATCGCAGGACTGACCCCCGACATGCAGGCGATCGACGCCGCTCGCGCCGTCCTGGCTGCCCGGTTGGGCGTGGTGCGGCACTACTTTCCGCTCGCCGTGCATCAGGCTGACCTTGATGCCGAGAACGTCCACCAACTCCGGGTGGCGACGCGACGGGCTGCGGCGGCACTGCGAATCTTTCAGCCTCTGCTGGGGAACAAGGCTCTTAAACGGGTCAAATCAATTGTTCGGGATGTCCGTCGGGCTGCCGGCGACGCCCGCGATTGGGACGTTTTCGTTCACATGGTGGACCGTTCCGCTAGCCTCCAGGAAAAGCCGGCGTTGGCTGCGGCGAACTTCTTAACGGCCTACGCATTCGGTCAACGAACCGCAGCGCAACTCAGTCTGACTCACATCGCCGCCGAGAAAATCGTGACCCTTGATGAAGTCTGTGATGAACTCCCCGACTGTGTGGAAAACGACCACACCGAAGACCTGGCATCGTTGGCCGAAAGTACCTTGACGGAATTGTTCTTTACGCTTACCACGGGTGCGGAAGACGTACCCGCCGAGCCGAGCGAGATGCACCAATTCCGCATCGTGGGCAAGCGGGTGCGCTACGCGATGGAAGTCTTCGTGGATTGCTACGCGGAGCCGTTCAAGCAGGAACTTTACCCCGCCGTCGAGCAGCTTCAAGAATGCCTCGGTGCCATCCAAGACGGCCACACGGCTACCACGCGACTGACGGATTTATTCACCCGGTTACAACGCAGCCGTCCAGAAACTGCAAAACAGGTGAAGGTCGGATTCGCAAGTTGGAAGGCGGAGTTGCGGCGAGAGATTGTCACTGGAAAGCGTGACTTCCGAACGTGGACGCGGGATTGGCAGAAGCTCATGGTTAAGCACCCGCTGCCGACGTTAGCACTGGGTATCAGCGATTAATTTCGTGGCAGCGGTCGCCCCGGCGGTGGCACCGGAATCGGGTCATCAAGGGTCGTCGGATTTCGGCTGTCACGCGGGTCTCTCGGGTAAACATCCGGTGGCAACGGTCCCATATCACGGTCACGGCCATCACGGTCACGGCCATTATCACGGTCACGGCCATCACGGTTGGGGCGTGCTGGGAAATCCCGATCGGGGTTTAAGCGGCTCGGCACCACGCAATCCATCAGCCCAGCTAATGGTGCCGTGCTACAACCAGCCAAAAACAAAAACGCAACAGCCCAGCTTCTTCGCATGACATCCCCCTGATTCGGGAAATACCCGTGTCAAGAATTGCGGTCAACGGGAAGCATTGACACCCACAGAATTTGGTGACATACCAGTTCAATAATACGTATCAAAGTCAACAGAAAAGCCCCGGTCCAGAAGCGATTGTTAATCGCATTCGGGTCACGGGGCTTTCTGGAGGAAGACGGATGGGGGTATCAGTCTTCTCGTTTTGCGTCGGCGATGCTGCGGATGTTGTCGGCCAACAACGCAGTGTCAAATGGCTTCTTGAACACGTCGTTGAAGCCGTACTCCTTGAGCTTTTCCGGCTCAGCTTCATCTTCACCAGCTAGCCCAATAATGAGCGTACCGGAGTAGACGTCGTTTTTGCGGAGGTTCCCGGTAATCTGAATCGACTCGGACCGGCCAAGGCCGAGGTCGATTACGATCGTGTCCGGGTGGAAGCTTTGGGCAAGCGTTCCGGCTTCAAAGCCACTGTTGGCGAGTTCAAATTTGAAATCGTCGTCTTCCGAAAGCAACTCTTTGAGGCGGTCGTTGAACAGCTTTTCGGTGCCGATCAGGAGCACTTTGTGCCATTCTTCTTCCTCCAATTCTCCCAAAGGCATTCCGTGCTCTTTGAGGAACTTAATGAGCTGCTCGCGGGGGATGCGGCGATCCTGGGAACCGGGGATCCGGTACCCCTTGAGGCGTCCCGAGTCGAACCATTTGGAAACGGTTCGCGGGGCGACCTTACAAATTTTTGCTACTTGGCCGGTGGTAAACACCTTTTTCATCGGGGCACTCCAGTACGAACTCGCTCGTCCCCGGTCTTTAGCGGCGCGTCGATGCCGGTCGGCCTGACAGCGCTGGGGGTGGAGGTCACAACGGGTCGCAGCCGTTGTAATCGCCGGTCGGCCACGGTGGTAACGCGGGCCGCACAATCCCGGGGGGTTGGGGGGGTTCGGCAGAGCCACTCTGCGGTTTTTTCTGCGGTGCGTCGGGCGGGCCTTTGGGCAACCCGTCCTGGGCTTGCGAAGCCACGGCTCCGACGCAACTTTCATCGGCTACATCGACCCCACAAAGTAAATCGTTTCGGAGAATCTGGGGGGTTGGGTCGATTTCGCCGATCGCGGTAGTCACCTCAGCTCAGCTCGTCGTCGGGGGGCCGACCGCCGGCAACCCCGTATCAATCGCGAATTCTGTCCCTTTCATCGCCTCGCGCATTACCGCAGCTTGACTAGGAACCCGCAACGAAGTGATCTTCCCACCTACCCCAACTACCGCTCGATCCGGTCAGGTAGTCTGTAGGGGAGGCAACGCCCCGAACCGTCCTATGGTACGCAACCCATCAAGTGGTAACGTGCAGGAAATGCAATTCCGGACGGATGGATTCAAGAGTGGCGATCGTGTAATGGTTTCAGTCGAAAAGGGTCGCCGAAATGAGTTCATGGGGTTGAGCGGAGCGACACCCCCCGGTTCAGCATCCAATCAGCCCAGGGTGTCCATCCGCTTGGCGTAAATCACTTTATTGTCGCCGTCGCTATAGAAGTCCGTCACTTCCGCCGTGATGGTGTACCCCGCGTTCAAGTAGAAGTGCCGCGTGGGAACATACGCGGGTGTTGAGCTGGTTTCGATGAGCAACAACCGGCCGGATTGTTTGGTCACGTCCGCTTCAACCCATTCGAGCATTTCTTTGCCGATGCCACGCCCCTGCTGCAATTTATCGACAACGATCCACCAGAGTTCCCAGGTGCGATCCGTCATCGCTGTTGGGGCGTAGTACACGAAGCCAAGTGGAACTTGCGTGTGAGGGTTGATCCAACTGTAAGCGAGGTGACCGTAGTTGTGGTTGACGGCATGGTAGTCGTCGAGCACTTCTTGAAGGGCTTCAATTTCGATCGGTTTGAATACGCCGGTGTCCTCCGTCATGTTGACGAGTACGCGCGTGTCGACGGTGGTTGTGAGGCGAAGCATGGCGCAAACTCGGGGTGTTCAACTGCACTCGGTAAGAGTTAAAATTCGGCTCGAATTGAATGAAGTATTGAACACAGTTCGTCAATCCTGACGCTAACTCGGGCGGGGTTGCTCGAACAATCCGGACGTGTGGCACCAGTAGTTTTGGCCGAGTCTTCCAATCGTTCGGAGCTTTCGGGGGTCGGGCAATCCGTCCGTCAGCGCGTCATCAGCAATGTGAATTCGCACCACTTGACCGATCACCATCGTGGGCGCGCCCGGATGGGTGCCGAAGGATAAGAGTTGTCGCAGCACACACTCCAGATGGGCCGGTGATTCGTGGATTCGTGGCGGTTTCACCTTCACACTTGGTATTGTGGTTAATCCGGTGAGCGTGACTTCGCTGTCGTCGTAGTGGAGTGCCGTCGAAGACAAATTGACTTGGGCCGCGAGGTCCGACGTAGCCGTGTTAATGACAAACTCGCCGTTGGCTTCAATGTTGCGCAACGTATCTTTCTTAGAGCCATCCAACTTCAGTGCCGGGGAAAAGGCCACAATCGCAGGCTGTCCGCCGAAGACGTTGAAGAAACTGAACGGTGCCAAGTTCACGATGCCGGCGTGCGAAATCGTCGTCACCCAGGCAATGGGTCGCGGGGTCACGATGCCGATCAGGGCTTGGTATACGTCGTCGGTCCGGGGGTCGAGTTCCATCAGGGCTGACTCCGTTGTTGGCGCATCGGCTGAGAGTTCTATTCTATCTGCGTTGCCAATTTCAACGCGAACGGGAGACCGCAACGATGAAAGCTGCCTACCTCGAACAGACTGGCGCCGCGAGTGTCATTCGGTACGGTGACCTCCCGACGCCCGAACCGAAGCCGGGTGAAGTGCGGGTCAAAGTCGCTATGGCCGCACTGAATCCGATTGATGTTTACATTCGCTTGGGGCAAGTGAAGGTTGATCTGCCGATGCCGTTCATCACGGGGACTGACCTCGCCGGGACTGTCGAGGCTGTGGGCGTCGGGGTGAAACGATTCCAAGTCGGGGATCGCGTCTGGGGGTCGAATCAGGGGTTGCTCGGTCGGCAGGGAACCTTCGCGGAGTATAGCTGTGTCGCCGAAGATTACTTGTACCCGTTGCCGGACGGCGTTGCCGAACAGGACGCGGCCGCGATCGCACTGGTCGGGATCACGGCCCACATCGGCTTATTCATTCGGGCGAACTTGAAGGCTGGCGAAACGGTGTTCGTAAACGGTGGCACTGGCGGGGTGGGTTCTGCGGTCGTCCAGATGGCGAAAGCCGTTGGCGCGAAAGTGATCGCAACCGTCGGCAACCCGGAGAAGGCCGAACTGGCCCGTGAACTCGGGGCGGATACGGTTATCAATTACAAGTCCGATGACGTTGTCGACGCCGTCAAAACCGCAACCGCAGGCCGTGGCGTCGATGTGTTCTACGAAACCCAACCGCCGACCGACTTCGACCGCATCATGGAAATGACCGCCCAGAACGGCCGCATTGTGGTCATGGCCGGCCGTGCCGCCCGCCCGCCCTTTCCGAACGGCCCGTTTT
>JANLRE010000369.1:0-3152 GCA_031368205.1 Fimbriiglobus sp.
GGCGACGAGGCCCGACACAAATCGACCCCGGACAAACGGTGGAACCAATTCGCTTCACTCTCTCGTGTCGAGCCTCGCAAAGCCTCGACTACTACCTACAAACCCCGTCTGCATCAAACAAATCGTGTATTAGTTCCAGGAGTCGTTTGCTTTACCAGAACTTGTTCTAATAATAGTGAGCTTCTGAGCGAAATTCGCGGGGACTTCTTCTCCCAACTCTTCTTCTCCCAACGAGGGGACTTGTTTGTGTCTAAACATATGCAACGCGATTTGGAAAAGTTGCAGCACGCCATCGTGACGATGGCCAGTGGTGTTGAAGAAGCCATTTTTCACGCCACGGAAGCTTTGCAAAATCGTGACCCCGCAACCGCCCTCAAAGCCATTGCGGGCGACGTGGAGATTGATCGGCTGGAGAACGAGGTGCAAGAAGAGTGCCTCAAAATCTTGGCGCTCCATCAGCCGGTTGCGGGGGACTTGCGCCGGGTCAGTGCGGTGCTGCTGATCTCGACGGATTTGGAACGCATGGGCGATCTCGCCGTTGGCATCGCGGAGCGGGCGGTGCAACTGGCGAAGATGCCCTACGTCCCCATTCCGAATCGGATTCGCACCATGACGCAACGGGCGGCCGGCATGGTCCGGGAGAGTTTGAATTCGTTCATGCACAACGATGTCAACATCGCACGCGCGGTCATCAAGATGGACGATGAAGTGGACAACGACAACGCCCTCATCATTCAAGAATTGATTGCCAACATGAAGCAATCCGCCGAATGGATCGAACCAGGGCTTTCGTTGTTCACCGCGGTACGGCACTTGGAGCGGATCGCGGATCACACCACGAACATTGCGGAAGATGTCATTTATCTCGTGGAAGGCGCGATTGTACGGCACAACCCGGAAGCGCTTTAGTCCAGACCGAGCGAGTACATGTCCAGAACCTGTCTCGTGGCGATCAGCTCCGATCCACTGGTACGACAGCGTTGGGTGTAGCCACGATAGCCGCGGCCGGTATGTTCCGGGATTGGTTCTGCGAACGAAGCATGAATTTGTGTGCAGTCCGTCAGCTTGATAATCTCGACGGCCGATTTCGCCCGCACCTGGCCGCACGGCAAAATCTCAATCCGGCCGTCCGCGAGTTTGACGAGCTTGGCGATTTCAGGTGATCCGGTTAACGCCAACCGTTCGCGGCCACTGGTCAGCACCCGCTTGAAACCCAGTGCAATGATTTGCTCCAATGCTTCCCGTGCGTCCGGGGTTCGGTCGAAAGCCCGGTGGAACACGCACGGCTTGTCACCGACACGAAGCAGAAACTCCGCACAGTTCGCCACGTCGATTTGCCCGGTTGGCTGAAGGGCACCAAACACGAACCCGTCCGGATTGTGCGGCAAAAACAGTTCAACGTCCCGCAACATGACCGCGATTTCTGACTCGGAATAGACGAAGTCCCCGCCGCGCGACCGGATCATCACGAAGACGGGTAGCCGAGTTTTCGCGCGCACTTCCAGATAAGTTCCAATTGACGGCGTCAGGCCACCGAGGTCCAGTGCGGAACATAATTCCAAACGATCGGCGGCCCCAGTTTGAGCCGCAACGGCGTCATCGGGTGATTCGATCGCAACTTCAATTAGGATCGGCTTTCGTGGGTTCATAATTGGGCACACTGGTTTTCGGGACTCATCATTTCCCACCGTTGAGTTCGCGGGACACTCGTTCGGCGTCGCGAAAAACACGCATGAGGTTGCCGCCCAGAATCTTCAAAATGGCGTCCTTCTTGTACCCGCGATTCAGCAACTCTTGCGTGATAAACGGGTAACACGACACGTCGTCCATCTGAGCGGGTACTCGGGTGATGCCGTCGTAATCGGAGCCAAGCCCGACGTGGTCGATGCCGGCGACTTTAACGATTTGCTCGATGTGATCGACGATGGTGTGAACCGTGCCCGCCGGGTAATCGTTCTCGCGTGCCCACTGGCGAATCGCTTCTTCGTATTGCGCCTCGTCGGGGTATTTCTTCTTCAACTCACGAGACACGTCGAACATCTTCCGCATTGCGCGGGCGCCTTCCGGCACGATGAACCCGGAGAAGAAATTGACCATCACCACGCCATTGTTTTCCTTCACCAACTTCAACACATCATCCGGCACGTTCCGCGGGTGATCGGCCAAAGCGCGTGCGGAAGAGTGCGAGAAAATGACCGGGGCTTTCGTGACTTTTAGCGTGGCTTTCATCGTGTCCGGCGAGACGTGCGAGATGTCCACCAACATGCCGAGCGAGTTCATCTCCTGAATCACCTGTTCGCCGAACGCGGACAGCCCGCCGGACTTCGGCTTGTCCGTCGCCGAGTCGGCCCAATCGAGCGATTCGGAATGGGTGAGCGTCATGTAGCGAACACCCAGTTGGTAGTACATCCGCAACACCCCAAGCGAGTTGTCCATCGAGTGCCCGCCTTCGACGCCGATGAGCGAGGCGATTTTCCCCGCCTTGCGAATCCGCACAATGTCGTCGGTGCCGTAGGCCATTTCAAAATCGTTCGGGTAGCGTTTCACCATGCGGTGAATGACATCAATTTGTTCCAACGTGGTCGTCACCGCAGCGCCCTTCTTGGCAGTATCAACGGGAACATACGCCGACCAAAATTGCGCACCGACGCCACCCTTTTTTAGCCGTGGAATGTCGGTGTGGAACTTCGGTTGCGGTCGTAGTAAGTCGAGATCACGGAACGACGAGTTCGCTTTTTGTCGTAGTGCCCACGGCAAATCGTTGTGTCCGTCAATCAACAACGCCTCGCGCTGAATCTGCAAGGCCGCGTCGGTGATAACGACTTCCTTGTTCGACTTCGGCGGGTCCGCTGCGAAAAGAGGAATCGCAAGAGCCAGTCCTAGAAGAGACGTTAACAAGCGTGAAACGTGCATATCGAAAGCCTTCGCAATGGGTATGAATACGTGAGAGGATGTTGCCATGATGTTACTTCACCGTGCTGTCGGCAAGGAACTTTGTGGTTCGGAAAACAATTGCACCCCACGGAGACAGTTCCGTGGGGTGCGATGTAACGCCTTGTGCAACCATCACTGGTTGAACAAGAACGCCTTGCTGTTGATCAGCGCCCAGACGATGTTCTCGTAAGCCTGCTTCTTGGACTTGTCGCTCTTGG
>JANLRE010000382.1:0-1424 GCA_031368205.1 Fimbriiglobus sp.
AAGGGATGCTAGCCATTAGCCTGGGGTTGAGCGCAGCGACACCCCAGGATGGGTTCCCTCCCGGATCAATGCATCCTGAAGGGATGCCAGCGATTAGCCTGAGGTTGAGCGCAACGACACCCCAGGCGATTTTGTTGATCCTGACATATCGTGGTTAACCGTTGCCCGCAGTTGCCCCGATGACTAATCTTCCCCCACGCTCTGTGGGCCTTCTCCGCAGTGATTTTAGCCCGTCGAATTGGAGCTTCTGCCATGTCGAGTGATCGGAAAATCCGCGTGGCCATCGTCGGCCTCGGGTTCGGGTCGGAGTTCATCCCCATCTACCAGTTGCACCCCAACGCGGAGATGGTGGCGATTTGTCGCCGCAACAAGGCGGAACTGGATGCGTGCGGGGATAAGTTCGGCATCGCCAAGCGGTACACAAGTTACGACGAACTGCTCGCCGATCCCGACATTGATGCGGTCCACATCAACAGCCCGATCCCGGACCACGGCCCGCAAACAATCAAGGCGTTGAAGGCCGGCAAGCACGTCGCGTGTACAGTCCCGATGGCCACGGAGAAGGACCACATCCGCCAGATTATCCAGCTTCAGAAGCAGACCGGCAAAATCTACATGATGATGGAAACGGTGGTGTATGCTCGGGAATACCTGTTCGCAAAGGATCTCTACGAGCGAGGCGTGCTGGGGCGGATTCAGTTCTTACGTGGCAGCCACGTGCAAGACATGGACGGTTGGCCGGACTACTGGCCGGGTCTGCCGCCGATGTGGTACGCCACCCACTGCGTGAGTCCGTGCCTGGGGATTCTCAGCGTGCCCGGCAAACCGGCGATGGCGGAGTCTGTCGTGTGTCACGGTTCGGGGCGCATTCGGGAAAGCCTCATCTCGAAGTACGGTTCACCGTTTGCCGTCCAATCGGCCACGTTCAAAATCAAAGATTCCGACGTGGTCGCCGAAGTGACCCGGAGCCTGTTTGACGCCGCGCGGCAATACCGCGAAAGCTTCGACGTGACCGCGTCCAACGTGAGCTTTGAATGGCAACAACTCGAAGGCGAGGAGCCGGTGCTACACACCCGTGGCTTGCCGGAAGCCCAGATTCCCCGGCGGATTCCAGTGCCCGATTACGCGGGCCGCTTGCCCGAGAGCATCCGCAAGTTCACTGGGGCGATTCACGACGCCACCCACCTTAGCTTCGTACAGGGCGGCGGGCACGGCGGTAGCCACCCGCACTTGGCGCACAACTTCCTGATGGCAGTCCTCGGCCAACAACCCGCCTTCCCGGACGCCCCGACGAGTGCGAATTATACCCTCGTTGGTATCTGTGCCCACGAATCCGCCATGAAGGGCGGCGACCGCGTGCAAATCCCGATGTACTAAAATGAACCACGAATCGAACGAATCACACGAATAAAACCGCAACCAAC
>JANLRE010000430.1:0-1396 GCA_031368205.1 Fimbriiglobus sp.
CGGACCAATTGCGTGAGCATCGGGTTCTCAACGACGGTGATTAAAAACGACCACTGGTGGCCCGGCTTCGTGATCGGTTCCACTTCCACCTGACCCGCAGCGGAGTACAGCCGCACGCTCGTCGCCTGCGGGTGGGACGGATACACCGTCAGCACGTATCGAGATTTGCCACCGCGAACGGGGAACACCCCGGCGGTCCCGGTCACCTCGGCGGACGTGCCTTCCGGAACCAGGGTGATGCGATCGGTCGTCAATGCGCGGGGTTCGAGGAAGACGAACGCAGCCGGAGTGTCCGCATGGTGGTGTTCACGGGACGGCATCGCCAAACTTCGTTTGCTCTCGACCCGCTCACCATCAATGGTGGCCGCCAGTGTGAATTCGATCGTCTCGCAAGTCACGACCAGATCGAAGCGAATCTCTTGCTTGGGCCTCAACCGTGGTTCCCGGCGCCGGAGTGGGCCAGCGCGAACGGAGTCAGACGGGCCGATGGTTAACTCAACATCCGTCATGTCGGAGGACGATTGGTTCAGCACCACGACTTCAACCTTCTCCGCGTTGTCGTACTTGCAAATGCGAGTGACTTGAACATCCACTGCACGATCCAGCGACGGCACCACCCGGAACGGATGCGCGGGAAGGGGAGCCAGCTGATAATCAGCGATCGAGTTCGCCCAACTCGGTTTCACCACGATGGAAAACCGACTCAAGTCTTCTAAACCACACACGTCAAAGCGCACTGAAATCTCGACCGTGAACGATTCCCCAGGGCGGAGTTCGACTTCCCGTGTGAGAAGGTCGGTGGCGATCCGTAGGGCTTGGGATTGGTGACGTAACCCGTTCGCGGGAATGAAAACCGCGTCGTGTTGGTTGGCCGGTCGAGACACCGTCACTCGCAACGGGATCGTGTCTCCTGCTGGGATCTTGTCCCATCGCTCAGTGGCTTCGATCGTGACGAGTGGCAACATGGGAACACCTGGCTTATGGTGGGGTTGTGGAGACTGTTTCATTGATTGAACCACCAGGAAGGGCGTTCAGTTTGGTGCGTACTGTGCGGAAGAGATTCCCCAAGTAGGACTTGTCAACTTCACGACGGACTAATGCCTCGAACGCTGCCGTGTGCCCTCGGTCGGCGTAATCGTTGCTCTTATCGACAACCAGACACAAGGCACGAAACGCCGACTCGACCTCGACCAGACACAGGCCTTTGAAAATCTGGTTCTCGTACCGTGTCGGGATTATGTCCGCCGGGAGGGGGCGCGAGCGGACAAATTTGATGAAGTTTTTTGGCTTGTCCTTGTCGTACAAAAACAGCCCGATCAGCGATTCGATTTGCGCTTTGAACGTGAAGCCGAGTCGGGCCAGCGTGAACGTGATCCGGGCGGCACCATCGGTAAAA
>JANLRE010000442.1:0-2351 GCA_031368205.1 Fimbriiglobus sp.
GCTTGGCTACCTTGCACACCTCAGGAAGCTCGGGCAATTAGCTCAGTGGTAGAGCGTGCTCCTCACACGGGCGATGTCACAGGTTCAAATCCTGTATTGCCCACTCGATCACGATAAATCCTGGCCACCCGTTCCAGCGGATGTCCGGGCACACTTCGCTAGAATTCCCCACGCACAACCGTCTTGTCGTTCAGCGTTTTCGTTCCAATCAAACTCCGCTGTCGTACTTTTCACGTAGGTTCCCTTGATGCCGATCTATCTGATTACGGGTGCAACCGGGTTCGTCGGCAGTCATGTTGCAGATGTTGCCGTGAAGCATGGGACGGTGCGGGCGTTGGCAAGACCGGGCAGCGATACGAAGCACCTCGAAGCGATCGGGGCGACGATCGTTCCTGGTGATCTCACCGATCCGGAAGCCTTACGGCGTGCTGCCGACGGGGTGGATTACGTGATCCACTGTGCCGCCAAGGTCGGCGATTGGGGGCCGGTTGACGACTATCGCCACGTGAACGTCGAAGGCTTGCGGTCACTCCTGGAGGCCGTTCGCGGCAAACCGCTGAAGCGCTTCGTGCATCTTTCCAGCTTGGGCGTTTATGAAGCACGCCATCATTACGGCACCGATGAATCCGAACCGCTGCCTGCCCATCACATTGACGGTTACACGCAATCCAAAGTCGAATGCGAGAAACTCGCACTCGACGAATTCCGCAAGCACCAAACACCCATCACCATTCTGCGGCCCGGCTTCATCTACGGCCCGCGCGACCGGACGGTATTGCCCCGACTTGCCGAACGACTGGCGAAGAAGAGCATCATTTTCATGTCGCGCGGCAAGCATGTTTTGAACACTACATACATCGGCAATCTGGTCGAGGCCATATTCCTAGCCGCCGATCACCCGAAGGCACTCGGCGAAGTGTTCAACATCACCGACGGCGAGTTCGTCACCAAGAAACGGTTCTTCGAGACGATCGCCGACGGCCTCGGTTTGCCGCGACCGAAGATGTCGATCCCGTTGTTTCTGGCGAAGCCGTTGGCGCGGTGGCGTGAGAACGTTTTCCGTCGCAAAAATGCCCCGAACCCGCCGCTCATCACGCAAGCCACGGTCAAATTTGCCGGCTTGAACCTCGATTTCAGCATCGGCAAAGCCCGCACCGTACTTGGTTACGATCCGAAAATCGGCTTCGACGAGGGGATGAAAGCGGCCTTGGCGTGGCACCAAGAAACCGTGAAACCGACACGATAAATGCACACAACGATAGACGCGGGGGCTGTCAACAGGTTAAGATTGCGAAAGTCAAAATCGAATCACACGGTCTCTTCCCACCGAGGGTTAACCCAATGCGGATCGCAACAGGAGTTGGCTACTTCTTCACATTATTGTTGAGCGTCTCACTTGCGGGAGCACAGGAAGACGCCAAGAAGAAAGCGCCCGATGACAAGTCGAAGCAAAACGCAAAACCCATTGCTGATGACAAGCCCAAACCTGCCGACGGGCCACCCGAGTTTGATGTGAGCTTCTCGGACAACAGCAACGTGAAAATGGTGATCCTCGACACAATGGTCGTGGTTACGACACGGTACGGCAAGCTGACAATCCCGTACACCGAATTGCGGCGCGTGGAATTCGGCTTCCGGTACCCCGATGGGTTAGAAGCCAAGATCGAAGCGGCGATTGCCAAGCTCGGTGCCCCGGCGTTTCAAGAACGGGAAGATGCCGAAAAAGAACTGGCCGGCTTCAAAGAGTACGCGGTGCCTTCTTTGAAGCGGGCGACCAAAAACAGCGACGCGGAGCTTGCCCGCCGGGCCGAAGACGTGTTGAAAATCCTCACGAAGAAGCTTCCCGCCGATCGCCTCAATCTGAAAGACCTCGACACGGTCGAAACCAACGACTTCACCATTCGCGGACGGTTGGAAACGACCACACTCAAAGTGAAAACTAAACAGTTCGGCGAAACCACGCTCAAGATTGATGAAGTCAAAACCATACGGGCGACGTTTGCGGGTGCCGGGTCGAACGAAATCACACTGGATGCGAGCAAGTACGCGAAACTCAATTATGCAAGCTGGATGGATTCCGGGGTCGATGTCTCGACCGACGCGCCACTTGAAATCACCGCGACGGGTGAGGTCGATCAATGGCCGCAAGAACCCGGTCGGTACATGGCGAAACCCGAGGGTGGTAGTGGTGCGGCGCCGGGGTTGCCGAATCAACCGGGGCCACCCGGAGCACCCTTCAACAATCAAGGGGTTCGGGGTATGCAGGCCGGCTTTGTTCGCTCCGGTGCGGTCCTAGGCAAGATCGGTGCGAACGGCGTCCCCTTCGTGGTGGGGTCGAATTACAAACAAGC
>JANLRE010000456.1:0-6243 GCA_031368205.1 Fimbriiglobus sp.
AGAGGTGGCTGAGCGACCCACCCAGTAACTTGATTCGCGCTAACATCCCGGCTGTGGCGTTGCCGGTGACCTTGTAGATCTCGTTCAAATCCCGCGTGTTCAAGACACGCTGGTCAATAATTTCGGCGTACACGATGGCCGGAGGATTTTTTTCATCTTCCTCCAACTGGTTCAGGGTCTTCTTAAGTGGCGGATCAATGGTCCGATAGGTCGGGATCGAGGTGAACAACTTTCGTGCGGGTGGTCGTTGTTCTGCTCCACCTGGGCCGCCACCGGGTTGCATCATCCCTGCACCAGGGAAACCACCCGGAGGTGCGCCAGACGAACCAGGTGGTGGACCACCTGAGCCAGCGCCGGGCTTCATGGGAGTGTTCTGGTACGATTCGACCGAGGAATTATTGTTGCTACCGCGTGGCGGCGGTCCACCCACTGCACCGGGCGATCCGGCACCGCCACCGGGTCCACCTTCGCCCATCGGAGTGGCCGCAGGGGGCGCCGCTTCCGTGGTCGTGAGTTCCGATTTGAACGACGGATAGCCGTTCACTTGAAGGTCGTCCAGGAAGCGTTCCATAATGAGCGTCGAGGCGATCAAAATTGTCTGCGAGTCGTAAACACAGAGGGCGTACTTCTTCTTTGCCGCTTCATCGCGGTCTTTCTGACTTGGGCCGGGGAAGGGTATCCCGAGCATTTTCGTGACCGTTTGAGTCGTGAACGCTTGCGAGAGCGAGTCGATAAACGCATTCGATTTGACCGTGAAGAACTCACGGCCGTTTTTAACCCCGTTCGGGATCTTCTCCAATTTCATGTCTTGGATGATACGAACTTCATCAATCGCGGATTTCGTCCGCAACAATACAAACGGATCGCGGTCCGGGCCAACAATGCAGTGAATGTAAACAGCAAGTTGGTCGCTGCCAAACGTCATGGAGTTCCGGAACAAGTCGCGGACTTTGGCGTCAAAAAATCCATTGGAGAGGGGCGTTGCGTTTTGGGCGAGTCGGTCGAAATTGACCCGATAAACGGCAGTCGTGTCGCCCGGCAAAAGGTTTGTCACGTCTTTCAGGCTTCCGCCTGTGCCAGCCACTTTGGTATCAACCTTCGGTGGTGCCGCGTCGCCCGGTGTCACCGGCGGCGAGGTACCATCACCCTCTCTTCCAGTGCCGCCGGGACCGGCTGCGACTTCACCACCCGTTGCTCCTGCGAGGCCGTCCCCAGGGCCGCCGGCTTTGGCTGTGTTGTTTGCGGGCGTAGTTGTCGAGTCAGTTTTAGTAGAGCCTTCGTCACCGCTACCGCCAAAGATGAAGATGGCGACGACAACCAGTAGCCCGATTGCCAGAACGCCGACGCCCGCGCCGACGTAGAGCATCTTCTTGCTGCCCGACTTGGCCGTTTTGGATTTCTTCCCGGACGCGGCCTTGGTGTTCTTCTTGGGTGTATCCTCAACGTCATCGTCGCCGGGTGGTTCCGGCACCGTGAAGCGATACTTACATTTCGGACACTCGGTTTTTTTCCCGATCATTGCCGAACTGCGGATGGGCACGCTGGCCTCGCAACTCGGGCAATCCACGTTGTAACGAACGTTAGCCATGCGCGCTCCCCGCCAATCGGGTCAATGTTCAAACAAAAGGAAATTTCGATCGAGAGGAATTCTCGGTAATCTCTTAACGCTAATCTTACTGGTCTCCGTTGGCGCGTAGCAAAGCCAAATTGGGGTCGATCCCAAGAGTTCGACCAATTCCTGCCCCTACCGTCTGCCCTAAACTGGGAGTGAAGTGCGATACTGTTCTGACTAGATGTCCATCTTTCAAGTGGTACAAGGGGCAAATCCCGTTGCTTGCCGTCGGTTGAAAGCTAACTAAGTTAACCGGGATGTCGGGCGATCGTGGGGAAATATTTTGTTGAAGGCGTGATTTTTTCTGCTGATCGGCAGGCATCACAGTAAGCTGTCAACGCCCGGTCATCCTGCCGAAACGTGTTTCTGGCCGCCGCCCTACGGAGCGATTTGAGATGGCTTCGTTCAATCGACTCTTCGACCGCTTTCGTCCGAAAGCCTACGGTCGGCGTCAACCGCTGATTCTACTGAACGGTCTGGCGGAGCAGCACGAATCCTGGTTTCGCAACCGTCGCTATTGGTCGCGGTATTTTGACGTCTACGCGCCGAACATCCTCGTTTATGACGGCGAGATCGTTCAAAGTCGAATTGCGGCAAAGCAGCCGGTCACGGTCGAATTTCTGGTCGAACAGCTTCACACGTTCCTCACCCAATTTGTTCAAAACCCACCGTACCACTTCGTTTCGAGTAGTTTGGGCGGCAAAGTGGCGATCGAGTTTGCGGCAAAATACCCCCAGTTAGTGAATCGAATGGTTTTGCTCTGCCCGTCCGGAATGGGGGACAAAGAACAACTGCCGATCATGGAAGGTGTGAAAGGCGGCGGGCGGTCGATGCCGAATGTCGTGAAAAGTGTCTTCCACAACATCCGATCCATCGACCGGGACATGGTAAAGTTCTACAGTAAGGCAATTGAAAATAGGAAGTGGAAGAAAGGACTTCTCCGGACTGTTAACGGTACCCTCGAACATACTGTCCGCACTCGTATGAAAGATGTCAAAGCTCAGACATTGCTTGTCACGGGTCAAATGGACCACATTTGCGACCCAAAAACGGCTGAAGATGCGGCAAAAGATTTGCCCAACGGACACTTCCTGTCGATCCCGAGTTGTGGGCACGCACCGCAGATTGAACGGCACTGGCTCATCAATCGCCTTGTGGCTCACTTCCTAACCGCGTCCCGCCCGACGGCCCACCCCCGTTGGACCCAACTGCTTCTAGCCAAACCCAGCCGAGTTGCGAAATGAGTCCAGTGAATCCGTCGTCCAAGCCGCACAATCCCGCCAATTCCACGTCCCCGGATTGGTGGTTGATGTGCCAAAAGTTCGTCAAACACGGCACCGCGATTGCCTCGTTCGCCCCAAGTTCGCGGTTCTTGGCCCGGATGATTACCAAGGGAATCGACTACGACCGGGCCAAGTGCATCGTCGAACTCGGCGCGGGTACTGGGCCGATCACCAAGGAACTGGTGAAGCGTGTGAAGCCGCACACCAAACTCATTGTCGTCGAACTCGACCCCGATTTTTGTCAGCGTCTGCGGGTACGGTTCCCCGGTACTGACATCGTCGAAGGGGATGCGGCCCAGATTGATAAGCTCCTCGCCGATCGAGGGATCACGGAAGTCGATCACATCGTTTCCGGATTGCCACTTCCGTCGTTTCCGGCCAAACTCCGTGACGCCATTCTGGCAAGCTCGGCCCGCGCCCTCGGCGCGAACGGTACCTTCCGGCAATTGACCAACATGCCGTGGGTTTACTGGCGGTTGTATCGGGGTTACTTTACGGACGTCCGATTCAACCTTGTCCCGCTGAACCTGCCGCCAGCGGGCGTGTATGTGTGCCGGGGCTATCGAACGAATGCGGCGGCTGAGTGATTGGGTTGGACCCACGGAGGTATTATGTCTGTTGCTGCCTCAACGAAACCGCTAATCGACTACCCCGATTCCGATGGGGAACCGATGTCCGACAGTATGCTTCATTTCGACTGGATTTCAATTTTGAAGTGGAACACGGATTGGTATTTTCGGGACGATCCGCTGGTATTCGTAGCGGCGGCCAACCTGATTTACGCGGTCGAAGGTGAACCTGCGATTCGTCAAGGCCCGGACGTATACGTTGCGTTTGGTCGCCCGAAGGGTCATCGCGGAAGCTACAAAGTCTGGGCGGAAGGCAATCTGTTTCCGCAAGTCGTGTTTGAAGTGTGGACACCAAACAGCACTGTGGAAAAAATGGACGCGAAGTTCAAGTTCTACGAAAAGTACGGTGCCGAAGAGTATTACATCGTGTATCCCGATCGCCCCGCATCCGCATCGGGGTGGCTACGCTGCAATCATGCGTTGGTTCCGATCAACGACATGCACAATTTCATCAGCCCGCGACTACAATTCCGGTTCTCTCTGGTCGATGGCGACATCAAACTTTACGGCCACGATAACCGTGAGTTCCGAACCCCTCTCCAAATGATAGCTGGTAGTCGTGCCGATCAGCAACTTGCCAAGGACGCAAACCAACTCCGTTTTGATGTCGAGCATCAACGGGCTGAGAAGCTTGCGGCGAAGCTTCGTGAACTCGGGGTTGACCCGAACGCATCTTGACATTGAATTCATTTCTGGTGGGCCAAGTCGTATCGTGTTCGCGGCAGCATTCATCGAAGGAAACGCATCATGTCTCGAACGGCTTGGTTGGCACCGTTGGTCAACACGCGGATTGCGCGGGGCGTTGCGGATGCCGGCTTCGTTCAATTGGCGCACCGGCGTGTGAAACAACTCGATCAAATGGACGTGGCGAAAGTCCAGGAAAGTACACTACTAAAACTGGTACGGTTCGCGCAAGATACCAAGTTCGGGCACGACCATGATTTCGCCAGTATCACTTCGATCGCAGATTATCAAAGTCGCGTGCCGATTCGGGACTACGACGACTTCTGGACAACGTATTGGAAAGATGTTTACCCCAGTTTAAGCGGCGTGACGTGGCCGACGTTCATCCCCTACTACGCACTGTCGTCTGGGACGACATCGGGCACCACGAAGTATCTGCCGGTTAGCACCGAGATGGTGAAGTCGAACATGAAGGCGGGGCTAACTACGCTGGCACTTTTTCGGCACGCCTACCCCAAGGCGAAAACGTTCAACGGCAAATTCTTCTTCCTCGGCGGCAGTACCGAATTGCGTGCCCAAGCCGACGGCAGCTTTGCCGGCGACCTCAGTGGCATCGCGGCGAAGGAAGTGAAGGATGTGCAGCGCCCGTTCACGTTCCCGTCGTTGGAAATGAGTTTGATTTCCGATTGGGAAGTGAAACTCCGTCGGCTTTCGGAACAATCACTTCGGGAGTCGATTACCGCTGTCAGTGGCGTACCGTCCTGGATTCTCAAAGTCTTTGACATGGTCAAAACCATGAGCGGCAAGTCCACGATTGCCGAGGCGTGGCCCAACTTACGATTGGTCGTACACGGTGGCACGATGTTTGACCCCTACCGCGAGACGTTCAAGAAAGCCATCGGCAGCGATGAGGTGAAGTATTGCGAAGTGTACCCTTGCTCCGAAGGGTTCATCGCCACCGAAGACCCACGCTATCACATGTTGCGAGTGGTGCCGGATCACGACCTATTCTTTGAATTCATCCCCGTGGAAGAAGTCGGAACTGATAAACCGACGCGGCACACGCTGGCAACTTTGGAACTTGGTGTGCAATACGCGATCGTGGTCACGAGTTGTGCCGGTGTGTGGAGCTACTTGATTGGCGACACAGTCAAGTTCGAGAGTAAGAACCCGCCACTGCTGCGATTCACCGGGCGAACGAAGTATTTCTTGTCCGCGTTCGGGGAGCATTTGATTCAAGAAGAAATCGACAAAGCCATCGGGTTTGCGGCCAAGACGTGCCACGTCTACACGGAGGATCATCACGTCGGCCCGGTTTACCCGACGGAATTGAACACGCCCGGACATCATCTGTACTTGGTCGAATTCCGCGATGGAGCGCCGAACGATCTCACACAATTTGCCAAAGTGTTGGATGCAGAACTGTCACGGGTGAACGAAGACTACGCGGCGCACCGGGTCGGTGACTTGACGATGTTGCTACCGGAAATCCAGGTGGTTCCACCGGGTGGATTTGGTGAATGGATGAAGTCGCGTGGGAAGTTTGGCGGTCAACACAAAGTCCCGCGAATGGATAATTCTGGCGTGATGACGCAACAGCTTGTCGAGTGGTTCAAGCAGCACAAAAAGTAAGGACTGCCTGGAAACCCAGTGATTCGCCAGAAGAGGTGGGCGACCCCTCCCGACGAACCACCGGGGCTGACACTCCGTGGGCAACGGAGGGTTTCCGCGGGCGAGCGGAACATAAGTCGGTGTTCGATGACTATTAGTTAAGCACGGATCATGCCAAGTTGAGATTTAGAGTGTGCCACTTGTCGTAACTCGTTATCGGGTATGGGTTAAAAACTGTAAGTAGCAGGTGGGGCGACATGCTCAGTGCCATCGGGAACCGTCGAGTTTCCGGACCCTCTGTCGGACACTTCGACACTTTACACTTGAGTACCCGCTCCACATCCGGAATGATGAACGCTCGGAATCACTCAGGAGATCACGATGGCGATTGAACCGTTGGCGATTGGCGTGTGTAGTTGGTCCC
>JANLRE010000474.1:0-5971 GCA_031368205.1 Fimbriiglobus sp.
TGCGATAACGTCGGGCCTCGAAGACTCGACCACGACCTACAAGATTATCAACACCCTCTACTTCTTCGTCTTTAGCGCCTTGGCGGCGATGTCGGTGCGGTAATGGGCGCCGGGGAACTGGATGAGTTTGACGGCTTCGTAAGCGCGGGCTTTGGCTTTGGCCAGCGTGTCGCCGAGGGCGGTGACGGCCAGGACGCGGCCGCCGTCGGTGACGATACGGTCGCGGTCGGCCTTGGTGCCGGAGTGGAAGACTTTCACGTCGGCTAATTTCGCGGCGTCGGCCAAGCCGGTGATTTGCTTGCCGGTTTCATACTTGCCGGGGTAGCCGCCGGAACACATCACCACGCACACTGCGGGGCGTGCGTCCCACTGCACGAAGTCTTCCGGCAAGTCGCCCAGGGTTTCGTCCGCAACGGCTTCCAACAGCAGCAGCAAATCGGTCTTCAACCGCATCAGGATGACTTGCGTTTCCGGGTCGCCGAAGCGGGCGTTGAACTCCAGAACACGGTGGCCCTGGTTGGTCAGCATCAGCCCGGCGAACAGTACGCCGCTAAACGGGAACCGCCCCCGTTTCATGGCGTGGACGATCGGTACGAAGACCGTTTCTTCCGCCTTGGCGATGAAGTCCAGCGTGCCGATCGGGGCGGGGCAATACGCCCCCATGCCGCCGGTGTTGGGGCCGGTGTCGCCGTCGTTCACGGCCTTATGGTCCTGGCACGGCGGTAACACGAGAATGGAACGACCGCTGACCAACGCGAGCACCGAAAGCTCTTCGCCGTCCAACCGCTTTTCGACGATGATTTGCCGACCGACTTTCTGCCCGAACTCTTCTTTCACCATGATGCGGTCAATCGCCCGCTTCGCTTCGGGTAAGTCTTTGCAAACGATCACGCCCTTACCGCCGGCCAGTCCGTCCGCCTTCACGACGACCGGGTAATCGCGCGTTTCGACGTAAGTTCGCGCCGGTTCCGGGTGGTCGAAGATGCGAAACTCAGCGGTCGGCACGTCGGCGTGCCGCATGAGTTGCTTGGCGAACACCTTGCTCGATTCGATCCGCGTGGCGGTCTTCGTCGGCCCGAAAACCTTCAAGCCTTTCTTCCGCAATTGGTCCGACAACCCGAACGCCAGCGGGTCTTCGGGGCCGATGACGACCAGCTTCACGTGCTCTTTGATGCAGAACCGGATGAGCCGGTCGTAATCCATGTAATCAATCGGGACGTTGGTCCCCTCGATCGCCGTGCCCGAGTTGCCCGGCGCGCAGAACACCGTCCCCACGTGCGGCGATTGAGCCAGCTTCCAAACCAGCGCGTGCTCCCGGCCACCTTTGCCGATGACGAGAACGTTACGTTTTTCCAGCGGTGCAGTCATGAGGAACCTGATGAACACGAAGAGTATCTAGCGGGACCGGATCGCTTGCCACAGTTCTAGAATGTTGCGCCGATTCTGCCCCAAGTCACCCGTCCCAACGCGGCTCCGGCTATCGGCATGAACTTGCACACCCGTCGCGGCTTTCTGCAGCGTCAGTCGGATGTCATCCACGAACCGAACACCCCCCGTCTTGCGCGTCAGGTGAAGCTTGCCCGTCGCGGCATCAACGGATTCAATCGCCCAATTCGGCAATGTGCGAATCGCGCTTTCCACTTTTGTGATCGCAGCCGCGACATCCACGCTCGGTAAGTCCAGCGGCGCAAGATCGGCGTGCGTCGGTTCGGTCGTGTTCGCCCAGTTTTTTGTGAACCAACGGAGTAGGCCCATGAAATCAACGCCTCTCGGATACGGTACTGCAAGGATACCGTTCGGAGTCACGGTGCCAAGGTTGAACCTTGAATTCGCCTTGCCTAACATGGTTTATTAGCCTAAACTATCTCTATAAATATAACCAACGCCTCTAGATCGGGATGAGGATATGATGCGAGTTCAAGTCGTCTGGTTGGGATTGATTGCCTTCTGCTCCGTAACTGGTTGTCAAGCGCCGGCGGGACCGGGGGCGATTGGCACAGGGCCGGTAAAAATCGTCGCCACGACCAGCATTATCGCAGACGCAGTGAAACAAGTGGGTGGCGTCCACGTGGACGTGAAGACCCTGATGCCCGCCGGGACCGACCCACACAACTACTTGCCTGCCAGTGGCGATTCGGAAACGCTTTCGCAGGCGCACATCGTCTTCTTCAACGGGCTGCACCTCGAAGGCAAGATGACGCAGCTGCTGGAAGAAAACCGCAACGTCGGCACCCGCTCCGTGGCGGTCAGTCACAAGCTCGATCACAAAACCGACGTGCGGCACGTCGATGGCGACACCGCCGAAGACCCGCACATCTGGTTCGACGTGCGCCTCTGGATGAAGTGCGTCGAAGCGATCCGCGACGAACTCATTTCGATTAATCCCGCCCACGCCGCCGAGTATCGCGCCAACACCGACCGATATTTGGGCGAACTCCGGGCACTTGATACCGAGGTCCGGGAGAAGGCGAACAAAATCCCCCAAGTGCGTCGGGTGCTGGTCACGTCGCACGATGCCTTCGGGTACTTCGCGCGGGCCTACGGCTTTGAAGTGCGCGGCTTGCAGGGCGTCAGTACGTCGTTCGCCACCAGCACCAAAGATATCGACGAGTTGGCCAACTTCATCGGTCAACGCGGCATCACCGCGATCTTCTGCGAAACCTCGGTCCAACCCAAGGGCCTCAAAAAAGTCCTCGACACGGTAAAGTCCCAGTACAACCGCGACGTGTACTTGGTCCGCGGCACCGACTCGCTGTACTCCGACTCCCTCGGCGAACCCGGCACCCCCGGCGAAACCTACATCGGCACCGTGCGACATAACATCGACACTCTCGTTAAGCACCTTCGCTGAAAGCTGAAAGCTGACAGTTAACAGCCAGCTAACAGGTTGCAGCTAATCATCGACGATCAACCACAAACCACGGAACTGCTAGCTGTTAGCTGGCTGTTAACTGTCAGCTGTGAGCTATCCCCATGTCTTTGCCTGCCGTTGACGTTCACGACCTCACCGTGGCCTACCGGGACAAGCCGGTGCTGTGGGACATTGACCTGACGGTGCCGTCCGGGTTGTTGATGGGCATCATCGGGCCGAACGGCGCGGGCAAGACCACGCTCATCAAGGCGATGCTCGGACTGGTCACGCCGGTCTCCGGGCGGGTGTTGATTCACGGCCAACCGTACCAAGCGAACAAGCGCTCCGTGGGCTACGTGCCACAACGGGGTACCGTCGATTGGGACTTTCCGACCACGGTGTTCGACGTGGTCATGATGGGCACCTACGGCCAACTCGGGTGGTTCCGACGCCCCGGTGGTGTGCAACACGAAGCGACTGAAGATGCCCTGCAAAAAGTGGGAATGCTCGATCTCGCCAAGCGACAAATCCGCGAACTATCCGGTGGCCAACAGCAGCGCGTCTTCCTGGCCCGCGCGCTGGTTCAGCAAGCCCCCGTCTACCTGATGGACGAACCCTTCCAAGGCGTCGATGCGGTCACCGAACGGGCCATCATCGACATCCTCCGCGAACTCCGTAACCAAGGCCGCACGGTGTTAGTGGTCCACCACGACTTGCACACGGTCCCGGAGTATTTCGACTGGGTGACACTGCTCAACGTGCGAAAAATCGCCAGCGGCCCAATGGCCGAAGTGTTCAACGCCGACAACTTGAAAGCCACCTACGGCGACCGCGCCGTCATGCCGCTGCAATTTTCCACGCTGGCCCGCGTCACGCCGGAATTGTGAACCCCATGTTAACTCTTCGGGCCACGGAGTAGGCCACCGGGGGTGCGGAGCCAGTCGAGGCGGTCGGGCATTTTGGCGGGGGGGACGAGGTTCTCGGCGTTGCGGTTGATGGCTTCGGCGATGGCCTGGGCGAAGTCGGGGTGGTCGAGCAAAAACTTATCGAGGATGCCTTGGGTTGGTCGAATGACATTCAACGTGCCGAGGAACAGATCGTTTGAATCCACCGGCTTATCCCGGAGCGAGAGAACGAGACCTTGCCCGAGTTTGGCCGCCAACCCCGGCGGGGCTTTCGCCTTGGCGACCCCGATACGGTCCCGTTCGCTTTCCAATTCCTTGAACACTTTTTCGGCGTCGTCTAACCGGCGTTCTTTCACCAACATTAGCCCGAGTTCCACAGCTGCATCGACGTAGGCGACCGGGTTCGTGGTTCGTTCTTTCATCAGTGTTCGTAGCTCGCGTTCCCGTACCGTGATGACCGGCTCCGGCGGGCGAACGTCGGGCAAGCCGATGATCGCCGGGGCGCCTTTCCCTTCACTCGGTAGATGCGTCCGACCGAACACCCACCAGCCGACGCCGGCAATGCCGCTCAACATCACCAGACCGACAACGCGCAACGCCCACCGCTGCCCCGACGGCGCCGGCGCGGCCACAAAATACCCCGATTGCTGCGAGGGACTTGTTGTGGCGAAGGCCGTTGAAGATAGCCCCAGCAGCGGTGGAATCGGCTGTAGAAGCGTGTTCGGGGACAGGCCCGGATTGGTCACTTGGGTGGCAAGCCCGTCGCTGATGAGGACCGGCAAACCCTTCTGAATCTTCACCAAATCCCGAATGATGTCGCGCGCGGTTTGGTAGCGGTCCTCGGGCCGCTTGGCCATTAATTTGTGAACCAGTTCGCACAACCCGACGGGCAAATCCGGGCGGGTATCGCTCAGGGGCGGGGGTTGATTTTGCACGTGTTGAATCGCCACGTCGAACGGCGTCTTGCCACGAAACGGCGGCTGCCCGGCGAGCAGGTGGTACGCGGTCACCCCGAACGAATAGATGTCCGACCGATGATCGACCGGCTTGCCCTGCACCTGCTCCGGGGACATGTAAAGCGGGGTGCCCAGCGTCATGCCGCTTTGGGTGAGGTTGAGCGGTTGCCCCTCGCCGCCGAAGTACCGTGACAGCCCGAAGTCGGCCACCTTCACTTCGACTTTGCGCGTAATCATGATGTTTTCCGGCTTAATGTCCCGGTGGACGATGCCGATTTCGCTGGCCCGTTGCAGGGCCGCGGCGACTTGACGCAGGATGCTAATCGCCACTGGCAAATCGGGCGGCCCTTTGCGTTCGAGATAATCGCGGAGGTTCCGCCCTTCCACGTATTCGAGCGCCATGTACTTCTGGCCGTCGTGTTCCCCGACCGCGAAGACTTGCACGATGTTCGCATGGGTGACCCGTGCCATGACCTCCGCTTCGGCCTGGAACCGCTTCAAGGCGACGGCATTTTCCGCAAGATCCTTCCGCAAAAACTTGAGCGCGACTTCCCGCTTGAGCGACACTTGCCGTGCCAGATAAACCGCCCCCATCCCCCCCTGCCCCAACTTGCGCAGCACCTGATAGTCCCCAACGGTTTTGCCCGTCAGGTCCACAGCGTCTTCAGGTGCAATCGCGTCAGACATGGGTATGAGACTCAGTGTCAAGGTTCAATCGAACCGGCAGCGAACGTTGCCGCGTGGTCTGCCACAAGCAGGTGGCAACTGATTCCCCGGCGATTCCTACACAGTAGCTTAAGGAATTCAGGCCGGTCACGGAATGGTTCAGGCTCGACCTACCCGAATCCGCTCCACACACGCCGAAAACCTTGTCGTGGATCGGATTGACGCGCCGAAATATCCGGTCATGCTTGGGGGTAATACGCAGGGCGCTATTGTCGATAGTCAAGTTGGCAGGGATATATCTTGTCACAAATGCGCATAACCATTCGGATTGTGGCCACCGTCATTATTTTGTGGCTTCTTTCACTCAGCATAGTCTTGGTTCACTACTGTTGGTTTCGCTGGTCGATCCCACCGTTGAAATCGTTGGAAACGATGGACAGCGATTCTCAACTGTGGTTACTCTTAGAGACCATACGGTAAAGAATCATGCGGCGAGCCTAGGATTTTGAGCGTTTGAGGCACCGCCTGAACCGGGGGTCATACTCATATTTGTCAGCCGTCTCAACATTAACCTGACACTCGATATATACACT
>JANLRE010000493.1:0-1187 GCA_031368205.1 Fimbriiglobus sp.
CTCGCCGAGTTACAATACACCTTGGGCGCCACCCCCGGCTAATGAAGTCTCCGAATCATCCCTTGCGGTAGACGCCGAGTAGGCAGCTTTCCGGGTAGGTCAAGCCGACGGTATGAAGCAATTTCCACGACAGCAATTCGACGTAGTTCAACAACTTGAAGCGATAAAACGTGCGGCAATCGTCGAGATACGCGAACGATTCCTCGGTCAGGCCGTTTGCCGTGGCGAGTTCGTGGAGTGCCCGGCGGGTGTTCATCTTGTACGCAACGGGAAACGTGTCTTTCTCTTCCGTTACCCAGATCCGCTTCTTGATGGGATCGTGTAACCGAAACGGGATGATCCATGCGGCCATTGAGACCGGGGTGAATTTATTAACGGTGTACAGCACCAACTGACCGCCGGGTTTCAAGAGCTTCGCCATCGCGGCGACGGCGTCCTGGGGTTTCGTGATGTGTTCGGCCACCATCCGGAGCGTCAGGACATCGAACGGTTCCGTGGCTTGGTAGTCTTCGATAAAAGCCTGCGCTCGTTCATGAACGTAGGGGTTCTCGTGGATGTTCGCACTGGGGTCCACGCCGACGAGCCGGCCACAGCGTTCCGAAAGTTGTTTCGCCAAGGTGGGGTTGATTGGAAAGACATCTCGTCCCCCGCCCACGTCCAACCAGCGACAACCAGGGGTGACCAATTTTTCGACGATGGCTTCGTAATAATCTTCCGGGGAGAAGTATCCAAACCGATAGCGACGACGCGGATTTTGGCCAGTCGTCGCGGGGTCGCCGTACTTTTGTCGAAACACCGCGAGCAAATCGGTCGGTTGAACAAGCATCGAGAGTCCCAACGAAAAAAAAACGAACGGAGAACTACTTCGCACTGTTTGCATTAATCTAGAGCGGGATCGGCGGTCGGCCTTATTTTTTCGCCCCGAGCCGGTAAACCGCCCCTTTGTCCGTGCCCACGATGAGGCAATCCGGACCCACGGCAACCGACCCGGTGACGGCACTATCGAGCGTGAGTTGCTGAACTTGTTTGCCCGTGTTCAAATCCAAAACGTAAAACTCGGCAGTGGTAGACATGCACCCGACGTACACCCGATTGCCGACCACGACCGGCGACGCATCCACGTTCCCTTCGGTGACGAAGCTCCATTTCTCGTGTCCGGTCACCCGGTCAATCGCGTAAACTTTCTT
>JANLRE010000505.1:0-2465 GCA_031368205.1 Fimbriiglobus sp.
GCTTTTCTTGTGTTAACTGCCACCGTCCGGGTTGCCACCGCCGCCGCCAGGGAACCCGCCGCCAGGGAACCCGCCACCCGGTGGAAGCCCACCATTATTCGGGTCACTCGCGGCGTCCACGGCAATGTCGATGATGCCGTACATTGGGTACGCTTTCAAGAACTCGACCCAGTCTTGTGCGAACGTCTTGAACGAGACTTTGTCAATTTGATCCGGGTTGTTGGTCTCCATCATGCCCATTGCGCGACAGAAGTGTAATAACACAACGTCGTGATCGAGTCGCATGTCCCGCGGCATCTTGTTGAGTTCGGCGTAAAACTTTTGCAGCGCGGGCATCTTCTTTTTCGACAGATAGAACGTCAATGCCCACGCCGTGACTTGGGCTTTAGTGTCTAACTTTGCTTTCAGAATGCGGGCTTGGGCATTGGCATCCACGGACTCAAGATTGCCGCCGAAGCCCCCACCGGCACCGCCACCGAACCCGCCTGGGCCACCATCGCCCGAGCCAGGGCCGAATCCGCCGCCCGGTCCGCCGATCCCACCTGGACCACCGCCACCGATTCCGCCGGGACCACCGCCTGGGCCACCTCGTCCTCCACGACCGCCACCACCGCCTGGAGCACCAGGGAAACCACCTTGCCCGCCAGGAAAACCACCTTGTCCACCGGGGCCACCACCGCCGGGGCCACCCAGTGCCACGCCATCGTTGCCGGTCGTCGGCTTCGGATCAATGTCTTTCCCATCACGGACTGCCTGGAAGTACCGATCCATGAGGGTGTTCATCAACAAATCTTCGGCGCTGGGGTTGATTTCTTTCTTGACCAAAAGGTTACGGAATTGCCGGATCAAAACAAAGTTCGGCGAGCCGTAGCCGGCCGCAACCCCGACTGTCATGGTCTGCTTATTCCCTTCTTGGGTGTAGACAGGGCCTTTGGGTTTTTGCAGCAGGTTGGAAACACCATTCTCAACCCATTCTGGCAGGACAACGTGTTGTGCGAGAATCTCACTGGCGGCATAGAGTTGTCGGGTACCTTCACGGCTGACCGTTGCGAAGTTGGCTTCCTCTTCCACGAACTTGTCGATCATTGCAATGGTCATCATCTGCGTGACATCACCGACGTTTTCACCGGCTTTCAATGCAGGGGCGTTGCCTTTCAGCAGTTCGTCACGGTTCCAACCGACACTCAGTCGGCCAGTTGCAAACTTCGTGAACGACTGCCCGGCTTCGTCGAGACGCTCAGGGGACATCACCACAATGTTGTGTGCCGGTGAGTAAAAACCATCGGACTGCGACACGATGGGGTTGCCATCAAGTGCGTCGCGCAACTTCATCATCTCGGTCGATTTATCCGCGAGGATCACGACCAGTTTTTGATTGGGGAGTTTGGGGGCACGACCACCCAACGCATTCCACAGGTAGAAGGCTTTGAAGTTCGATTCGAGGAGTTTGAGCCTCCGGTCCAACCCGTCGCGTGCGACCACCTGATCGCCCCAGTTGACCAAGGCATAGTGGGTCGATTGTTCGACACCGACCGCGCCGAGCGTTTGTTGCCATTTGAGGGCGTCTGGGTTTTCCGGCAGCGGCTCGTTTAATTTTGTTGCGAGTTGGTTGTACGCGGTGACAAAATTCGCCACCGTAACAGGGGTCGATTGATCTTTCCGCGAGTCGATGCTCTTGGCCGTTTCCGCAGCATAGGTCATCGCCTGATCGACGAGCCCATAGGAAAGGGCTTCGGCGACAAGGTCATAACCTCGTTGCGCGGGTTTGGTTTTTTGCCAGTCTAAATGGTGTGAATTCACCAATTTCTCAAGCGAGAAACCCCGTTGCAACCAGTAACTCTTGATGAAGTTGCGGTCGTCGTAGATCAAGCTCGTGCCGAACGCCGTCTTCACAGCCTTGAACGACGGGTTGATTTGGGACACGCCAAGTTTAACATAGACGGGACGATCTTGAACAGTCTTGTACGGCACAACCACAACGATGGAGCGAGAAGGATCTTCCGGTGTCGGAGCGGCTTGGCCACCAAACCCGCCGAACCCGCCAGGTTGTCCGCCGAATCCCCCGCCACCCGGAGGCGGTCCACCCCCACCTGCACCCGGAGGCCCGCCGCGCCCGCCACCGCCTGGCGCGCCGGGGAACCCGCCAAGGCCACCCGGTGCGCCCCCGCCCATCATTCCCGCACCCATGCCGCCGGGTGCTTGACCGCCCGCACCGACGGCTGCCAGGTTAATCCGAACAATCACATACCCCGGCGTTGGGGCCACTTGTTGAGATTGTGCTGTCGAAACGAGGACGAGGAGCAATCCCGTCGCCGCAAAAGTCCAACGGTACATGATTCGGGTTCCTCATATCAAAAGATGCAATACGGCGACAACAGGAATTGTGATTGTCACTCACCACACGCTACAAATCAACAACAGACGCAACTTATTGACGAGGTTGTCCGGCGTTGAGTTTGTAATTC
>JANLRE010000539.1:0-1090 GCA_031368205.1 Fimbriiglobus sp.
GACATCACAGACCGCAACAAGTTGGGCGTGTTCGTTGGTTTCAAAGGCTTGGGCGTAGCTCTGGGCAATCCCGCCGGTGCCGATCAAGCCAAATTTCACCGGGCTGTTCATGACGCACCCACTTTCTGAGCAACGGCTTCCAACTTCGGCTGCGCGAGACGTTTCGCAGCTTGGTAGATCGAAGCAGCCAAGTAGTTCAGATGTTCCTCGGTGTACTTCTCGTTCCACGGCAACACGAGCACGCGGTCGAGGTATTCAAACGTGCCGGGGAACCGTTCCGTGGCGTAATCGACGGCGTCCGGTGTGGCCAGCGTGAACGGCCAGCGGCTGTTGCCGAAGGTGCGTTGGTCGCGGATGATTTCGCAGCGGAATGCGGGTTTTTGGATGTAGCGCGGCGCGGAGGCGATGTTCATTTCCTTGAGGGCCTTGCCCAGCGCCGCCGGACCACCGGGGATGACGTTCGGGTCCACCCGCAGGCAGTATTTCCAATAGACGTGCGTACTGTTCGCAGCCACTTGCGGAACTTCAACGCCCGGCGTGCCGTCCAGGAGTTGATCCATGCGCGCGGCCATTGTGGATCGGGCTTCAACAACACCCGCGAGCTTCGGCAACTGGGCCAAGGCACACGCGGCTTGGAGTTCGGTGTAACGGTAATTCAGCGACAAGAAGTAGTGGTCCGGTTGCGGATCGCCGTAGCCCCAGGCTTTGTTCGCAAACAGGTAGACCCGGCGTGCGAGTGCCGCATCGTTCGTGACCACCAAGCCGCCTTCGCCGGTCGTGATGTGTTTGCCTTGCTGCAAGCTGAAACAGCCGATCGCGCCGAACGTCCCGACTTGTTGGCCATTGTGCGTGGCCAGAAACGCCTGAGCGCAATCTTCAATCACGGGGATGTTGCGACTGTTCGCCAGGGCCATGATCGCGGTCATGTCGCAGGGGTTGCCGAACAGGTGCGTGACGACGATCGCTTTGGTGCGGGACGTGATTCGCTCGGCAATCGTCTCCGCCGTCACGTTACCCGTGACGGCATCCACGTCGGCAAAGACGGGGATCGCGCCTTGGTACAGAATCGGCGTCAGGGCGCCCATGTCCG
>JANLRE010000563.1:0-4242 GCA_031368205.1 Fimbriiglobus sp.
GGCCGCGTCGCGGCACAAACCCGCGCGAACTACATCCGCGAACTCTACGGTCGCTATTACGGCGATACGCTCCAAGACCCCAAGATTTCTGCGCCCGCGTTTCAAGTGGCCCTGTGGGAAGTCGTGCAAGAACCGACGATCCCGGAAGGCCCGTTGCCGTTCAATCTGTTTGCCGGTGCGTTTCGCGCCAACTACCCCAACGAAGCGGAATCGCCCGAGTATGTTCAGTTAGCTCAGAAATACGTGCAAAGCCTAACGGGTGACGATTCCATATTCGGCGAAGCTCAGGCAACCAAGGGTATGGAATTGGTTCGGCTAACCGGCTTGCCAGGAGCGGATGCGTTCACCCCCCAGTCGCAAGTGACCTTACGCAGCGCCCCCGGTCTTGATGCGGGCGGCGGCGGTGGTAACGGCGGCTTTAGCCCGACTGGGTCAACAGGATCGCAACTCGCGTCCGGGGGCGGTTTCGGCGGTGGTGGCCTTGGGTCAGGGTTGGGCGGCGGTGGCTCGCCGATTCGGGGCGGCGGCGGTGGATTCGGCGGCGGCGGTGGATTCGGCGGCGGCGGTTTAGGCGGTATTGGATCGAATGGATCGACTGTCACTGCACCCGCAACGGTCACCACACCCACAACAGTGAGTCCGCCTCCTCTGACCGATACCAGCACAGGCACTTCCTCACCAACCACGCCGACAATCGTCGTGCCACCCGCCACGCCGGGCGGGGTCAATCCGCCACTGCCGCCGGTTCCAGTTGCGCCGACCGACCCAACGCCCCCGGTCAATCCCCCAATCACCGCACCGTCCGTGCCCGCGCCGGCACCGCTACTCCTGGCCAGTATCGGGTGTGCGATTCTTGGCTTACGACGGATTCAAGCGAAGCGTTCGGGCCAGAGTTCAAGCTGATCGGTCCCATTCGGAATGGCACGCACGGCGCATCAGGGTTCGGCAACGTATTGCCGGCCCTGTTTGTTTTGGTACACCACGGTTCGCGGGACGGCGCACCGTGAAACAGCAATTTCATTCCACTGGAGTCGGCCATGAAAGTGATTGAATATCGCGGCTGGAAGAACAACTTGTTGCTGACCAATGGCGACGTTGAACTGATCGTGACGTTGGACGTCGGCCCCCGTGTGATCGCGTATCGGTTACCGGGCGGCTTCAACGTGCTGAAGAATTACGACGGCATGATGGGCGGCACCGGGGAAGCGGAGTGGCAAATTCGCGGCGGCCACCGCTTCTGGCTCGCCCCGGAAGACCTGACCCGCACCTACTTCCCCGACAACCGCCCCGTAAAGTATGAGGCCCTCGGCGCCCACGCCGTGAAAATCACACCGCCGCCCGAGACCGAATACGGCGTGCAAAAAGAAATGCACCTGAAACTCGGCGCGAACGGCACCCGAGTTGACGTGACGTTGAAGGTCACCAACATCGGCACCAAGCCGACCGAGTTAGCGCCGTGGGGGCCGACCGTGATGGCGCCCGGCGGCGTCGAGATGATCCCGTTGCCACCGAAAGCCCCGCACCCCGGTCATCCAAAAAAAGCGAAATCGCCCGCCGACTATGCACCGAATCAAGAACTGATTCTCTGGCCGTACTTCGACTTCGCCGACACCCGTTGGTCGTTCGGCAAGAAGTACATCCTCCTCCGCCAAGACGTGAACAAAGGCCCGACGAAAATTGGCCTGGCGCACCGCATGGGCTGGGTCGGCTACCTGAACTCTCACACGTTGTTCGTGAAGCGCTTCGACTACCGCGAAGGTGCCGTGTATCCCGACCTTGGCACCCGCTACCAGACGTTCAGTAACGAAGACATGCTCGAAATGGAGACCGTCGGCGAACTGGTCACACTTCAACCGGGTCAGTCTGCGGAACTGTCCGAAACCTGGGAACTCCACGGCAACGTCGCCGACGTCCAGAATGAAATTGATGTCGATCGCGTGGTGTTGCCACTGGTCAGCTAACCGAGCCACTCCCTGACGGCTGACAGTTCGGACGGCGTCAGGTCAGCCGATGCTGGCTTCGATGGATTGGATTAGGTGGTGCGCGTTCAGCTCGTGGACCAGCTTGCCTTGATCGTCACCCAAGCCCGCAAGAATGGGTCCGAGGTTACGGGCGGTACACTGGGCGAGTGACCCGCCGGGACTGGCCGCAGCGATCGGACGAATCCCCGCGACATCGTGGACAACGAACGCGAGTTGGCAATCGTTTGTCTCGTCGTTCAGAACGACGAGGCTGCCCGAATTCGTCTCGGCCGCCTGAAGCTCCAAGTACGACGACAAGTCCACAACTGTGACGATGTCCCCACGGATGTTGGCCACGCCCGACAACCAGCGGGGGACACCGGGCAGCGGCGTAATTGGCACGGGCCGCAGCACTTCGCGCACGTTACGGATGGGCAATGCAAAGCGACTCCCGGCGAGTTGGAACAGCAAGTGCCGGTCCCGAACGTCCCGCGCGGGGAGGTGTTGTCGAATGACGTTTGCTGCGGGAGCGTCCCAGGAAACCCCGGTCTCCAGTTCGCCGAGCGTTCGCCTCCCCGTAGCCGGTCGGACTTCACACGTCAGCGCTGCGGTCGTCGTCGAGCTTGGGTCTTCGTAGCCATCGACCGCCGCGATCAGCGCCATCGACCCCGGCGCGAACCCGACCAATCGAACTTGCCCTTCCCAGGTGCAATCGCGTTCGAGTGCTTCAATACTCCACTCAATCCGCTCACCTGACATCGCCAGGGAACCGTGTTGTGTCGCTTCCTGGAACACAAGTTCTTGGGGGAGCGAAAGCGTGACGACGAATCCGTTCGCTGCAATCAACCCGGTGTTTTTCACGACGACGCGGCAGGTCACTTCGTCATCAACGGCCATCGTCTCGGGGACATCGAGGTTGATTTCGAGTCGGGTGGCGACCGTGACGAACTCGATCGTCGAATAAGCCGGCGGCACGTTCGCCGCCGTCACCGCAACCTGCCAGCGGGTCGAACCCACAGGGCTGTGCGGGAATTGCAGGTCAATCACTTGCGTCTGACCGACGCGAATGCACTCGGTGACTTCCGGCACGCGCACCGCTTCCGCGTTGCTGCCGTAAGCCGCGATGCGAATCCCCTTGCCGTCCGCTTCCCCGCGATTGGTCACAACCAGGCGAACGTGAACCGGCTGCCCGGCCCGAACGACAGCGGGTGCTTCACACGTGAGTGAAAGCCGGGGCAATGCCAACGGCCCTTGTGCAATCCGCACCAACGCTGGTGAGTGTCGGAACAGTTCGGCTTCGGGGGTGAGCGGAATCCGAACGCCGAGAATAATCGGCACACCGGGGTCAATTTGCCCCAGGTTCCATTTCAAGCCCCGTGTTGTCCGCTGGGCCGGGTGGGTCGTTTGGACCGTGCCCACTTCGGGCGGCAAGGCGAACTCGACTTTGCATTCCCGCGAAAACGTGTGCGAGCGGTTCTTGATTTCAAAGCGGTACGTCCGAACGGTGTCGGGGTCGCTTGGGTTGTGGGGAACTTCGTGTTCGACAACCTGCCAATCCTCGGAACGAAGCGCGGGTAGCGGGTGCGGTGTGATGCTGGAAGTCGGTCGGTCCGTGACGGCGACCGATTGCGGTGGGATCCGGGTGACGCGGCGAATCGCGCTTTCACTGGCGGCCTTCGTTGAAGAACTCTCTGGCCGATTCGTCTGGACGGCGTGGTACTGGGAGAACGCCGCACCCAAGTCCAGGTTCGCCCAACTGGAAAGCAACGATCCCTTCAAAATCCCCGAGTCAGCCGTGACCAACCACGAGGGAAGCGGACTGGCCGGTGTCGCCTCGTCCAGTATGGATTCGGAAAACGTGGAATCATCAGCAGCCATGCGACCAGTCTCGTGGAATCAATTGGGCCGCGTTGTTGGCTGCTGCGTTATCGGCAACCGCACCAACAGCGCATTCCAGCAACACAAGAATCCAACGCCTGCAACCGTAGAATGCAACCGGATGATGTCAACAGGGCTGGCAGAACTTTCCGGACCGCATGGGCCACGGGGTTGGCGGCACAGTTGTTGGTGGAAGTTTGTCGATTGCTGTTCGATTTCTACCCCAACGGGGTTGTTCCTTTAGCCCAGGGTTGAGGAGGCTCTGCGACGATTACCCTGGGAACCCGCACCCATCCCCAGGAAGTCGGTTGGGGTTGGGTGCGGGTTCCCAGGGTAACGGACCTTCGGTCCGCAACCCTGGGCTAAGGGAACAACCCCGGTGGGGTAGAAATCGAAGTTCAAA
>JANLRE010000599.1:0-12556 GCA_031368205.1 Fimbriiglobus sp.
CTTGATGGAGGTCTTCGTTTTCCCAGGGTTCGGCGTGCCGGGAATCGTGGGCGTCGTGCTAATGTTGGGAGCGTTGGGGCTAGCAACCGTGGGCACGACCGATGGCGGGTTTCCGACAACGGCTGTGGAATGGACCCGCCTGGGCGGGAAAATGGGACAATATCTATTTGGGATGATGGGGGCCGTGGCGTTATCGTTTACGATTGCACGCTATCTCCCCAACATCCCCTACGCCAACCGCATGATGCTTGTCCCACCGGGTGACAAGCCGACGGATGAAACCGACATCAACATCCTGCCCGGTGCGGCCCAAGCGGCGAGTTTGCTCGGCGCAGTCGGAATCTCGATGACGGTGCTACGTCCTGCTGGCACGGTGCGCTTTGGGGATGAATTTGTGGATGTGGTCACGGACGGTTCTTACATTCCCGCCGGAACCCGCGTCCAAGTGTTTGAAGTCGAAGGTAACCGCATTGTCGTGAAGGAAGTGTGAGCGGATGGAATGGTACCTGTCGCTGGCGTTTCTTCTGGCGGGCATCGGCCTAGTCTTTCTGGCAGCGGAGTTCTTCATCCCGTCGGGTGGCACCCTCGTTGTGATGGCGCTGGCTTGCTTCGCGGTCGCTGTCGGCTTGATTTTCCTCTACGGCGAACGGGAGGAAGCGATTGCGGCGGTCATCGCCTTGAGTGTCGGTGTTCCGATTACAGGTTCGATTCTTTTCTACGGTTGGCGAAGATTATCACTAAAGTCCGCGCTCGATTCGGATGTCCCCGATACAACACTAGCGTCCATCCCGGTGATTGCGGAATTGGAGAATCTGCGGGGGCTAGTTGGACAGACGGTTTCCCCGATGCGACCCTCCGGTGTCGTCGAATTTGAAGGCCGCCGAATTGACGCGATGAGCGAGGGAATGATGATCCAAGCGAAAACCTGGGTCAAGTGCATCGACATCAAAGCCGGGCGGGTCATCGTCCGAGAAGTGGAATCAAGCAGTCCGTTGTCCGATCTGGAACTCGATCCGTTGAACTGAATCCCCCCGGCCGTGACCGGGACACCTGAATACATCCCACCCCTAAATAGGAACAACCCGTGCCTCCGAAAACCGATCCGCAAGACATCATCTTCATCATCCTGGCCGCCATCGCCGCGTTGGTGTTCTTGGTGTTTCTGTTCGTGTTCTTTAGCTTCATCCGCCTGTGGATTCAGAGCCTGCTCACCGGGGCCAATATCAGCATCTTCAACCTCGTCGGGATGAAGCTTCGCAAGGTCAATTACGAGATGATCGTCAACCAAAAGATCGCCCTAGTCCAAGCCGGTGTCCGCGTGAGTACGGAAGATTTGGAATCGCACTTTCTATCGGGTGGTAAAGTCCCCCGCACGGCAGCGGCGGTCATTGCCGCTCAGAAAGCAGGTCTCGATTTGCCGTGGAAAACCGCTGCCGCCATCGACCTGGCCGGGCGAGATGTGCTCGAAGCGGTACGAACCAGCGTGAACCCCAAGGTCATCGACTGCCCCGACCCGACCAAGGGCAAGCAGTTCCTGGACGCCGTTTGCCGCAACGGGATTCAGTTGCTGGCCAAGGCCCGCGTGACGGTGCGAACCAAGCTCGAACGCCTCGTCGGCGGTGCCACCGAAGACACGATCATCGCCCGCGTGGGTGAGGGGATTGTGAAGGCAATCGGCTCCGCTGAAGATCACAAAGCAGTTCTCGCCAACCCTGGCATGATCTCGCAAACCGTGTTGCACAACGCCCTGGATGCCCAGACCGCGTTCGAGATTGTCTCGATCGACATCGCCCACATTGAAGTCGGCGAAAACATCGGCGCGAAACTGCAAGCCGACCAAGCCGCCGCTGACTTGCGGGTCGCCCAAGCCGACGCCGAAAAACGCCGTGCCGCTGCCGTGGCGCGTGAACAAGAAATGCAAGCCCTCGTGCAAGAAAACCGTGCCAAGGTCGTCGAAGCCGAAGCCCAAGTGCCAATGGCCATCGCCGAAGCGTTCCGCACCGGGCACCTCGGCGTCATGGATTACTACAACATGCGCAACCTGCAAGCCGACACCTCGATGCGGAACAACATCGCAGCAATGGGCGGCGGCCAAACCGACGGCACCGGCCGCAGCACTGGAGTCTAGTCCGAATTTTTAACCACGGAAAACACGGAAGGCACGGAACAAAACCAGAAGAAATAGTTCTGCTTTATTCCGTGCCTTCCGAGTTTTCCGTGGTGAATCTCCTTCTTCTTTGTCTTTAACCGTGACGTGTGCGATGCCCAACGGCTTAATCATCTTCATCTCGATTGTGATCCTGTCTGCGGTCATCGGTGCGGTCACGCAATGGTTGAAAGCGCAGCAACAAGCGGAACAAGAACGGTTAGCCCAAACTCGTGCCGGCGCCCGTGCGGGCCGGTCTGAAAACACGATTGATAAGTATGTCGAGGAAATCGAGCGGCTCCGAAAACGCCCGCAAGACGGCACCACATTAAAAGCCCGGCCAGTTGTCAGGAAGGCCGAACCCGTTGTCGTGGAGCCGGTTAAAAAGCAACGTGTCGCTGGTGAGGCGAGTTTCGCTACGATGGCCGCCCCTGTCGTCCGGGCCGTTCCCACCTCCGTGGTTCAAGTCTCCCCGCCCGCACCAGTCCCGATCTTTTCTAGCATCCCGACCAGCATTCCGCCCGTAGGACCGTCAAGAAGAATTGAAGAGCTACCGCTCGCACCGCTGATCTTCAAGTCACCGGCGGCTAGCGTCACCCCTGCCCAGCCGACATCGTTGCATGGCGGCATCAAAGTGACTTCCACGCCACAAAACAACACCGAGTTTGCCGCAAGCTTAATGAAGATCTTGGCATCGCCACAGGCACTTCCACTCGCCGTTGTCTTGCAAGAAATCCTCGGCTCACCCCGTTGCCGAAAAGCCTAACCAAAGCGACCTGGGGTGTCGCTGCGCTCGGTGAAACCCTTCGCGCAGATCGAATCACCAGACAGATGGGCGTTCGTGACGCTTGATCGCAAGCTGTGGGGGAAATAAGAACTGCTTGATATTTGCTGCTATACCTGAATGGAATCACGATGTCACGACTCGCTTCGATTCTGATTACCGGCGCGTCGGGGGAGATGGGACACGGGTTGATTGATCGGCTTTCGTCGCGGACGGAGCGGGGGATTATTACGCTCGACTTGAACACGCTGGCGCCGGAGTTGGGGCGGAAGGTGCGTAAGGAATTCACCGGGTCAATTCTCGACACGCAGTTGTTGGAGCGGATCAACGCGGAGTATGAAGTCGATATGGTGTTTCACCTCGCGGCGTTGCTCTCGACACGCAGCGAGTTTTCCCCGGCTTTAGCGCACAAGGTAAACGTTGAAGGCACGCTGAACCTGCTAGAATTCGCACAAAAAGAAGGCGAATCGCACGGCCGCCGGGTGATCTTTTTCTACCCCTCCAGTATCGCGGCTTACGGGTTGCCGGACTTGAAAACGAAGGCAACGGCGGGCAAGGTAGCGGAGGATTCGTTCAACGTCCCGAGTACGATGTACGGCGCGAACAAGTTGTACTGCGAACATCTCGGGCGGTACTACGACCGGCATTACAAGCAACTCACCGTTGGCCCCCCGGCGGGGAAAGTGGACTTCCGGTGCATCCGGTTTCCCGGCTTGATCTCGGCCATCACGGTGCCCAGTGGTGGGACTTCGGACTACGTCCCGGAGATGATCCACGCCGCCGCCGAAGGTAAGCCGTATGCCTGTTTTGTGCGGCCCGACACCCGCATCCCGTTCATGGCGATGCCCGATGCCGTCGAAGCAATCATGCGGTTGGTGGACTCGAAAAAAGACAAGCTGACCCGCACCGTTTACAACATCGGCGCGTTCGCCCCGAGTGTCGCCGAGGTCGAAACTGTCGTCCGCCACGCCTTCCCGAATGCGACGATTTCCACCCAGGTCGATGAGAAGCGGCAAGGCATCGTCGATAGCTGGCCCGCCGACGTGGACGACCACGCCGCCCGCACCGACTGGGGCCACGCCCCCCGGTACGATTTTGTCAGCGCGTTCGGCGACTACTTAATCCCGACGATCCGGAACCGTTACACCTAACCACACAAGAATTTGAACCACGGAATACGCGGAAAGCACGGAAAATAACTCGGCATCATCATGAAGAGTTGCTATTTTGTTGTGCTGTGGTTTCTATCACGGGACACGCTCTGTTCAATTTTCCGTGTGTTCCGTGGTTAATTCTTTCTTCCGGCCTGGAGTCAACCATGTCCCCACCTGATCGCGTGGCGTCCCTCGACCAGTTTCGCGGGTACACGGTTCTCGGCATGTTCGTCGTGAACTTCGTGGGGGGATTGAACGCCGTTCCGGACCTGTTGAAACACCACCACACCTACTGCAGCTACGCCGACACGATCATGCCGCAATTCCTGCTGGCGGTCGGGTTCGGCTTTCGACTGTCGTTTCTACGCCGACTGGAGAAGGACGGGAAACGGGTCGCATATCGTCATGCCATCACTCGCAACCTCGGGCTGATTCTGTTGGGCATCGTCGTTTATCACCTGACGGGGAATTACAAAACGTGGGCCGATCTTTCGTCGCAATCACTGGGCGACTTTTTGCTGAAGACCTGTAAGCGTGGCCCGTTTGAAACGCTTACGCACATCGGGGTCACGTCGCTGTGGGTGTTGCCAGTGATTGCGTCAGCCGGCGGGGTGCGGGTGGTGTTTGCGTTGGCGTCCGGCGGGCTGCACGTCTGGTTGTCCCACGCGGGCTATTACGAATGGAACTTGATGGACCCCCGTGGCATCGACGGTGGCCCGTTGGGGTTCCTGACTTGGACCATCCCCCTCATCGCCGGAAGCCTCGCACATGATTGGGTGATGCGACCAAAAAAAGAGGATGAAGGTCCGCTCAGTAATTTGCTGATGGGCGGAGTAATCTTGATGGTTACCGGATATGTTCTCTCGTGTCTGAATCGCTGGACATCACCGAACATTTGGGGGTTTACTGGCGACTGGTGGCAAGACCAACTGGCAACAGCCCCGTTTGTGGCACCACCGGAGATGTGGAAGCTCAACTACTGGGTCATGAGCCAACGCGCCGGCAGCATCACGTATTTGCTATTCGCCGCCGGGTTCGGGTTAGTGGTGCTGGCGTTGTTTCGTTGGGCGTGTGACAACCGAGGTTGGCGGTGGGCGTACCTCGACCTACTCGGGCGTCATGCGTTGGCGGGGTACATCATCCACAGCATGGTCGCAGAAGCCGTGAAGCCGTTCGTGCCCAAGGATTCGCCGGGCTGGTACGTGGTGCTGACAATCGGCGTCTACCTCGGCATCGTGACCCTCTTCCTTCGGCATCTGGAACGCAACAGACTCTTCATGAAACACTGATCGACTGAAATCGTGATAGACAGTCTCGGGATGATCGGTCGGCTTCAACTTCGGCGAACCCGGTTGACTTGCTTCCTGTCTGCTTCTAAAACAGCGAAAGCAACGCAGTGCGTTAACGACATCTCAATGCACACTGTGTTTGTGACTCGAAATGTAAGCCGAAGTGGCGGAATTGGCAGACGCGCTAGATTCAGGTTCTAGTTCTCGCAAGGGAGTGGAGGTTCAAGTCCTCTCTTCGGCACTGACATGAAAAGGGTTTCCGTCGTCGTGACGGAAACCCTTTTTTCGTGAATCTGTGCTTCTAAATTCGGGTGCCGAAGTAGGCCGAGACGATGGCGAGTTCCACAAATTCGTAGTAGCGAAGGAAATCGACGAAGCCAGGATCACCGCTATGGGTGGAGAGGTGGATAATGAAGAGGCCGACTTCCAGAACGAGCATGACCATACCGACCACGGAAAGCCACGAACGCAATGTCGTGAAGATCGGGGACCGTTCGCCGAACAGGAGTTTCAGCCCGTACCCAAAATAGAGTCCGGCGACAAGCGTGCAACTAAACGGGATCCACCACTCGCGGAATTCGGTAAAATCGGGTAAGAGCCGGTCCCGGTAGTTTTCGATGCCGTGCGATTGCATGTACACCAAGACCAATACGCTGCCCCCGACCGCGACGAGCCGTAAGACCCACGGCAGCATGTGACCAATGAAACCATCCGCGTGGTGCCTTGATGGCAACAGGGTGTACAACACCAGACCAAGTAAGAAGAAGTGGCCGGTGAGCGTTTTGACGTTGTCGCCCGGCCAGAAGACCGCGAGCCAAACGTAACTCAAAATTAACAGCGACATAAACGACCGCACCGACCCCGGCGGTAAGCCAAAGGGGTGCTGGGGGTTGTTGATGGTGTCAACAACTTCGGGACTGGCTGGCGCGCTCATGGTCGAAACTCCGGTGTGCGGTAGGGTGCCTGACATCTGGTAATTCGTCGGACATCACCGGAACTTTCCGGTGATGCGGCCTTGACGCTTTTCAGATAACTTTTAGCATAGTAATCTTACGAAATTGCTGCTTGGTACTGATGCAGGAAGACCGCTGGCATGTCGACTTTCATGGCGAATAGGGATACGGTTCAACCGAAGTGGTACGTGATCGACGCCACAGACTTGGTGGTTGGTCGGCTCGCGGTGACGATCTCGAACCTGATCCGGGGCAAACACAAGCCCGACTATACCCCGCAAACGGATACGGGTGACTTTGTCATCATTCTGAACGCGAGCAAGGTCAAGTTCACGGGCAAGAAGTGGGATCAAAAGATCTACCAAACTTATTCCCATTATGCCGGCGGCCAAAAGCTGATCCCCGCAAAAAAGATGCGCGACACCAAGCCGGAAGAAATCATCTTCCAGGCTGTCAAGCGCATGGTGAATAAAGGCCCGATGGGCTACAAGCAACTCAAGAAGATGAAAATCTACGGTGGCACCAGCCACGAACACCAAGCCCAACAACCCGTTGAATACAAGCTCGCATAAAGCCTAACGTTGCAGGGGATTGATCGATCATGGCTGAGAAGAAGACGGTTTACATTGGGACCGGGCGCCGGAAAACTTCCGTGGCCCGCGTTCGCATTACGGACGGCAAAGGCAAGATCGAAATCAACGGTCGCGACTTGCCCGACTACTTCACGGAAGATAAAGACCGTGCGGCAGTCATGGGTCCGTTGCTGATTACGGAACTGTCGAACCGCGTGGATGTGATCGTTCGGGTGCAAGGTGGCGGGATCACCGGCCAAGCCGGCGCGATCTGCCAAGGCTTAGCCCGTGCCGTGAAGACGATGTTCTCGCCTCGCAACGAGCAGAAAGTCATCACGCGAAATCACATGACGATTATTCGGTCCTACAAAGCCGAAGTGAAGCCGGGTACGACACCGGCCCCCGTGCCGGAAACAGCCGCGTCGGACGACACCATGATCGGCATGATTAAGAAACTCCGGGAAAGTGGTTTCCTCACCCGGGATAGCCGCATGAAAGAACGCAAAAAGTACGGTCTCCGTGGCGCTCGCCGTGGAACGCAATTCTCGAAGCGATAATTGCTCAATGTTTACAAACAGAAAAGCCACCCGGTACCGGGTGGCTTTTCTGTTGCTTGCAGGAGTGAATCAAGTGCCGGGCGTGTTCGTCTTCACGGACGCATCATCGGCGACGTTGACCCACACGTGAACGTGCGGATCGCCACGGAAGTACCACACGAACGACGGCCCTTCCAGCCGCCAGTTGTCCCAAACCTTATCCTCGCCGATGTCCTTGTCTTCAAAGAAGCTCAAGCGGCATTTATCCAGGCCGCCCTGCACTTTCACACATTCCAGGGCTTCTTCCCGGTCTTCGGCGCGGAACGGTTCGATCAGTTTCGCCAACACGCTTTGCATTTCGGTTTTTTGATCGCTGGACATCTCCTTCACGGCCAAACCAGGTACTTTGGCAAGTTTCTCGCCCCGAAAAGCGACGTGGGATTCCTGGGGACTCTTTTCAACGAGGGCCGCCTTACGCTGCTTTTCGTCCAGCATCGTGTAGACCTTGTTTGCGGCAAGTGCTTGTGGCCAGAACACGTTACCAGGGTGATCCTTCTCTTCATTAAACCCTTTCGCAGCGTGACCGTAGAAGATCGGCCCGCCGAACGCGACGTGCTTTTCGGTATTGCCGTCGGCCCGTAACGTTTGGTGCCGCCCCGTCATGACAAATTCAAATTGCTCCGACCCCGGCGTACCGAAGATGGCAATGGACTGGAACGTACCCCACGGCTTGCCTTCGTTGTCGTCCTTGAGTTGCTTCAGGAAGCGGTCGTACCAGTCCGGGTTAATCAGGCCGCGGAAAATGTCGTGGGCGATCGTTTGTTGCGCTTTGGTGTAATAACCACTGGTAATCGTCGGCTTGGTGATTTGCCAGTTGTTGGCCACGCGAGTTCGCAGCAACCCCCGGTCTTTGTCGATGTAATCCCAGTCGAAGCAAATCTCTTTCTTTTGCGTTTCGGACATCGAATCGAACAGCGCCTTCACCGCGGTTTCGGCGACCGACGTTTTCGTCGGCGGCGCGGCGACGGCTTTCGCCGTCGCAAACAGCGGCAAGGTACTCCCCACGGCGACCGCTGCCGTGGTCTGGAAAAAAAGCCGCCGTGACACATCACAGCAATCGGGTTCCGGATTCCGTTCTTTCATTGACGCACCATACTCAACAGTGAGGAAGGGAGAGGGAGAGAGGCGACGAACCCCAGCGTACCCGATAATTGTCGCCGAGCCACGCGGAATCTTGACAGGAATTTTAGACTGCAATTTCGTGTGCGAATTCTAGTTGATCGTCCGCGAGCGAGTTACCATAATATGTTCACGCAGTCCGTTCAACGTTGCTCATCACGAGCCGGGTGTGAACGACTGTGCCTACCCCCCGGCCCACGATCGGGCCTCTGCTTCCAATTTGGAGTGATTCATGATCGCGCGCCTCTTCCAGGTGGTTGGTACCCTTTGCATGGTGTGTCTTCTCCAGACAGCCGTTGCCCAGGAAGCCAAAGATAAGAAAGATACGAAGGAATCGAAAGAGAACCCTGCCGCGAAAGCACTCAATCGGGACAACCCTCGCCACAAGCAGTTTTTGAAGGTTGTCGAAAAGGGCGAAGCGGATGTGATCTTTATCGGCGACTCGATTACCCAAGGTTGGGAAGGTGCGGGCAAGAAAGCCTGGGCGGAAAACTTTGAGTCGCTGAAAGCCGTGAACCTGGGGATCGGTGGCGACCAGACCGGCCACGTGATTTGGCGGATCACCGAGGGCAAAGAACTCGAACCGATCAAGCCGAAAGTCGCCGTCATCATGATCGGCACCAACAACATGGGCGCGCATTACGCCGAGCAAATTGCCTGCGGCGTCAAAGCGATCGTCGCCGAGTTGCGCACACAACGGCCTGAGATGAAAATCCTTCTGTTGGGTATCTTTCCTCGCTCCCCCAAGCCAACTGATGATGTGCGCGGCAAGATTAAGTACGTCAACGCGATGATTGCGAAAGTCGCCGACGGCAAAATGGTGATCTACAAGGACATCGGCGAGAAGTTCCTGGAATCGGACGGGACATTGGACAAGAAGATCATGCCGGACTTCCTGCACCTGAGTGCAGACGGCTATGACATCTGGGCCAAAGCGATCGCGGACGACGTGAACAAGCTGCTGAAGTAATCGACCGAGCACGAAAGCCTCGGCGACACAAGTGTCGCCGAGGCTTTCAGTATTTAGACCACGTCTTTGCCCCGAATTTGCGCCTTCAAAACATGTCGCAAGCGCCCTTCGATTTTCAGATGGGCTTTGTCCACTTCTTTGTCGCCCAATTGTCGGTCCGGTACGCGGTAAGTCAGGGCGTAAGCCAACGATTTCGTGCCAGCGGGGATGCTCTCTCCACGGTAGACATCGAATAGCCGAACGTCTTCCAGCAACTCCGCACCGGCAGTTTTCAATTCAGCCAACACTCGGTCCGCAGGAATCTCGTCCGAAACCACAATGGCCACGTCGCGTAACACTGGCGGGAATGGGCTAATGGCCCGGTAAGCGAATCGGGACGGCATGGCCGCGAAGATGGCTTCGAGGTCGAATTCCGCCACCATCACCGCCCGTTCTGCCAGTTTGAATGCACCGGCCACCTTGGGATGCAGTTCACCGAAGCTACCAACATCAACGCCGTTCACAACAAGGCGGGCGGCGCGACCAGGGTGCAGGTGCGGCACATCCTTCGCGGGTTGATAGGTGACGTTGGCCAAGTGCAAGCTCGCAACCAAGCCTTCGATCACACCTTTGAGGTCGAAGAAATCAGCGTTCGCGGGCTTGGTGCCGGGTTCATCATCCCATGCTGCGGTATCTCGGCGACCGCTCAGGACCATGCTCAGGCGGCGCGGTTCGTCAGGAAGTGGCTGACCGGGCTTTGGCAAAAATACGAACCCCAATTCAAACAGCGACACGCTTGGGGCTTGCTTCAAATTTTCGGCGGCGACGGCCAGTAATCCTGGCAGCAACGATCGCCGCATCACGGATCGTTCGGGCGACAGCGGATTCAGTAACGCGACATAGTCCGTGCCGGCCGATGGCGTTGTGGCATCGGGCCGGAGTTTGTCATCGTCGGTCGGGCTACTCAGCGCGTAGGTGATGGCTTCCTGCAAGCCCGCATCGACGAGTAAGTCTTGCACGTGTTGCTCGAACGCTAGTGACGGATTGCCACGTTGCGGCGGCAACTCTTGGGGTAATAATCGCGTTGGTAGTTTGTCGTACCCGTAGATCCGCGCAATGTCTTCGATCAGGTCCGCAGGTCCGGCTTGAATGTCGAGCCGCGTTGGTGGCGTCGTGACCGACCAACCCCACAGGGTTTCTTTCAGTTGATATTGCAGCGCTTCCAACACCGGGACGATGTCTTGGTCCGCAAGGTTACACCCCAGCACCCGTTGGATTTCCACTTTGCTCAGTTCAATGATTTGGGGCGGAACGGGTGCCGGGTAGTTATCGACGATCCCGGATAGCACCTCGCCGCCCGCGTGCTTGTGGAACAGCTGTGCCGCCCGCAACGCGGCCGGCTTGACGACTTCCGGGTGAACGCCGCGACTGAATCGCGTGCTGGCTTCACTGAACAGGTTGAATTGCCGGGCGGTTTTGCGAACGCTGACGAAATCGAAACTAGCGGATTCGAGCAGGATGGTTTTGGTCATCGCCGTGACTTCGGTTTCGAGACCGCCCATCACACCAGCAAGGGCAATTGGTCCGACACTATCGGCAATGAGCAGGTTGTCGGCGATCAGTTCCCGTTCGACGCCGTCGAGCGTTTTCAATTTTTCGCCCGGCTTGGCAGCCCGCACGATAATCGTCGGCGCCTTCCCGCCCGCCCGCTTCACCAACACGTCGTAATCGAACGCATGGAGTGGTTGGCCGTACTCCAGCATCACGTAGTTGGTAATATCGACCGCGTTTGTAATCGGGCGCATCCCGGCGTATTGCAACCGCGTCCGCATCCATCGCGGTGAGGGGCCGACGGTGACGTTGCGAATGAGGGTGGCGGTATAACGGGCACACCGTTTCGGGTCTTCGATTTCAACTTGGACTTTGCCGGTGATGGAGTCCGATGCAGTGGGGAATTCCAACTTCGGTTCGCAAACAGTCACCCCGGTCAACGCGGCCACTTCTCGGGCGACACCAAGCATCCCCAAGCAACGGGCCATGTTGGGCAGTACGTCCAGGTCAACCACAATATCGCCGAGCAAGTCTTGGACAGGGGTTCCCGGTACCGCATCGGTGTCGTCGAGAATGATGATGCCTTCGTGGTCGTCCGCGATGCCGAGTTCAAAGTTGGACATGCACATCGCGTCGTTCATGATGCCGCGAAGCGCTTTAGGTTCTAGCGTGAAGACGGCTTTCTTGCCGTCCTTGTCCGTGTAAAAGTAGCGAGTTCCCTTCAGCCCCAAAATTACTTTCATGCCGCTTTGACCCGGCGCAATGTTCGGCGCGCCGGTGATGACCGTCTTCGGTTCGCCGGCACAGTAGTCGAGCTTCACCATCTTCAGCTTGTCGGCGTCCGGGTGCTTGGTGATGTCCAACACCGTGGCCACGACGACCTTGTCCCGTTCCCAAACCAACCCCGCGTCCTCAGGCTTAATCCGAATGCCCGTGGGCACCGGAAACCCAAACACCCGCACGCCGCCCGATTCCAACCCAGCAATCGTGAGCCGCTCCACCAATTCCACCGGGTTCGCCGGGAGCGTGACGTAATCCTTCAACCAGTGCAACGGAACAAGCATCGAAGAAATCCCCTTCACTCACGTCAAAATATTCACCACAGAGGCGAAGTCGCAAATTAAAATCCATCACGAAAGTACGAAATCACGAAATCAGAACTCAAGAATCTTATTTCGTGATTTCGTACTTTCGTGTTTTCGTGATCCTCTTATCTGTGCCGTCCGTGGTGAAACGGTTTTTATCAAGCCATCGTAGGGGACAGCGCGACACCTGACAGGGGTTCACGCCACCGGATTAATGAGCGTGCCGATGCCGCTGATGGTGATTTCGACGATGTCGCCGGAACTGAGCGTGAAATCATCGGGGGGGACAATGCCAGTGCCGGTCAGCAGCAGCACGCCGTTCGGGAACTGGTTTTCGCGGCCTAGCCATTCAACAAGG
>JANLRE010000601.1:0-1093 GCA_031368205.1 Fimbriiglobus sp.
TCATGATCCATTTTGAAGGCACGGAAACCTTCGGGGCCGATTTGTCGGCGGTGTTTGAGTACGTCTCGAACGCCGGGTGGCTGGCGCAGAGTTTGCCCAATTCGGAAATCACGCACATCGCAACGGACCGCGCGTCCTGGAAAGTTCAACCCAAATTTGCGTTCATGGCCGGTACCCTCGACACCACCGCGACCGTCATCGACCGGGTTGTTCCCGAATCCATCCACTACCGCATCGTGAGTCAAGGCGTCGGCAGCAGTAGCACAATGGACGCGCGACTTCGCTTCCAACCCAGCGATTCGGGTGGCACGACGGTGAAGTGGACCGGGGACTTAGTCGAACTCGGCGGCCTCCTGAAAATGGTCCCGCGAGTGATGTTGCAAGCCGCAGCAATGAAAACCATCGCCGATGTTTGGCAGGCCGTGCATCAAAAAATTGAAGGAAAGTAACCCATCCGGACTTCGACGGTGAACACTCTTTTCCCGAGGCCCATCCGATGCCCGACGCCATCCGCACCACCGACAGCACCGCTGTTCAGTCCGACAGCGCCACCCCGCCGCCGGTCTTGGTTGCCAACTACGACCTGCTCGACGAGGTCGGGCGGGGCGGCATGGGGGTCGTTTATCGCGCGCGGGATCTGGCGATGGACCGGGAAGTCGCGGTCAAGATTCTGCTGGATAAGTACGCGCCGGATTCCGGCACCGCCCGGCGGTTCGTGGATGAGGCCCGGATTACGGGGCAACTCCAGCACCCCGGCATCCCGGCGGTGTATCAGGTCGGTAGCTTGCCAGATGGTCGGCCATTCTTGGCGATGAAGCTCATCAAGGGTGACACGCTCGACGAGCGGTTGAAGGCCGGTCACACCGTGGACCCGTTGGCCGTGTTCGAGGCTGTGGCGCAGGCGGTCGGGTACGCCCACGCGCACGGCGTCATTCACCGTGACTTGAAGCCCGCGAACATTATGGTCGGGGCGTTCGGCGAGGTGCAAGTCATGGATTGGGGGCTAGCGAAAGTGCTGACGAGCGGCGGGGTTCATCCCCGCCGAAGCGACGACCCCGAAGCAACCACCGCCCCGACCGAGATCAAGTCCCTC
>JANLRE010000610.1:0-2112 GCA_031368205.1 Fimbriiglobus sp.
ACCAACGCAACGAGCCGCAGATTTATATCTGCGGCTCGTTGCGTTGGTAAACCCAAGTGTAAGTCCGAAAAAAACCGGGCCGCTCGTCCCTGAGCGGCCCGGTCAGTTGGCCTGAAGTCATCCATTCCAATCAGGCCCCACGGTGCCCGACCGATTCCCCGCCGCACGGTTCTGCGGGCAGTGAAGGGAAGCGACTCGCTTCACTACCGCACACAAGAACAAACGCATCCCTGCGTCAACCGGAACATCCCTGTTCACGGTCTGCGGTACAACGGTCGGTCGGGGTCGTGGTACACGGACGACGTTTCGTTAATGGAGCTCCGCTCCGAGAAACGTGTCGTGGACGCAGAGGTTTTGCCACCCGGCAAAACCGTGATTTCGAGACAGTGTGAAAAATCAACAAGTCGTTCAGTCAGTCATCCGTTCGGGGTGACCACTTGACCAAGAGTGATGAGAGTGGCCAAGGGAGTCGATTGCGAGTTTGTGAACGGTGCTGGTCTGGTTCATCCGAACGGCCCTTGCGAGGAAAGGTTCGAGTCCTGAGGGAGTAAGTTACTGCGTCTGCGGAAGATGTCAACTGAGATTGACTGGCAACCCGTTGTCACCGGCATAATCCCTAAAACCCCATCATTTACCGCACTTTTTGCAAAGATCCCAATTCACAGCAGGTGCCGTCAAGTGAAATCTTTCGTCGCGGACCGAACTTGTTTGGACGTGTGAAGACGGCGCAAAGGCTTGCAACACGGACAGGTTACGGGATATGGTCCGACGGGATTTGTTCCGTCGCAAGAAAAAGAAAAAAAAACGCCTCCACGTGTGCCGTGTGAACTACTTTCGGGAACCCGCTTGTTGAGATGGAGACCTCGGATCGGCCTTTTGGATCCCACTACAATCACGCCTTGCGACGTGGATGGGCTTGCAAGCCACCGATCGATTTTAATTAGGTCCCCATAGCAGGTGATTGTAGGTCCGCCAAAAGAGGACAGTTCAATCACGAACACTGCAGAGGCACTAGAATCCTAGCGCGTTTTCCGTGTCCAGGCAAGCCTTTGTGGAGCGTGGAGAGTGTGAAGGATCAAAAATGCACAAAGCCCACGCATCATGATGCGTGTGGCTCTCACGTCCACCCCCAAACACACTCACACACTCGACTCTCACTTATTTCCCCACAACGGTTTTGACCGTATTCAGGATCGTTTTGATTTCGCCCTCCGAAGGCGGACCAGCGGGGAAGTTCCAGCGTTTGATAACCTTCATGCGGTTGTAAAGCACCACGACGGTTTCGTCGGCTTCGCCGATGCCCCATTCGGTCGTGGATTGCGAGACCCGTGCGGCGAGGCCGAACGGGATGCGTGGCGTGGCGAGTTGCTTGCCGAGGGCTTCGACTCCAGCCGCACGTTCCTCACGCACGAAACCGCCCGTCGCGTTGCGCAGATCGTCGAGCGGGTACTCTTTTTCCAGAGTCAGGAAGATGACGAATGCCGAGAAGCTGCTGCTACGGAGGTCTTTCACGACCGGATCGAGTTGCTTGGCCAGCTTCGCCGCTGCGCTGGCTTCGTCGGGCTTGGCGTGGGTGAAAATCGCTAGGACGGGGTTGAGGGCTTGCTCACACACGAAGCAGTGCATCTTATGGGTACGGTCGCGCGGGTCGCGGTCTTCGGCCCGCTTCACCGGAACCATCTTCGGCGGGAACCGATCGTCCACGACCACGTAACTCCGGAAACTGCTCGGCACACTATCGGTCGCCGATTTCGGCTTGTCATCCTGCGCCGGCGTCGAGTTCAGCGTGATGAAACCAATCGCAGAGACAAGTATAAAAGCCCCAGCACGTCGCATGGGTGACTCCGGGTAGCAAGGCGAATGGATCGGGGGATGCAAAGGCACAACGCCCGCGTATGGATTAAAATGACGTGTCAACCCGCCGCCGTCAACCCGCCAGTGGGCAAATCCGCAAAACCCACGCCCGGTGTTGGCAATTCAACCCGACCTGTAGAGCGAGCATTGTCGGATTCAGTCGAGTTGCAGGTGAAAGAAATTTTGCACGTAGAACCGGAAAAAACTTTGCAATGGGATCGCTGCTCAGTTACCGTCGAATGATAAGGATGTCTTACT
>JANLRE010000707.1:0-4578 GCA_031368205.1 Fimbriiglobus sp.
GCAGGCCGGTTCGAGGCATTTTTCACCGCCTCGCATCCCGGTTAACCAATCGTGAACCAACACAACACGATTCGCGGAGCCAATCGTCATTCCGAACCCTCAAAGTCGGCGTATTCTATCCGGTTTCCCTGATGGTTGTGAAGCCGAACATGTTCGAGACGATCGTAATCACACTCTGGAGCGGTGGCAATTTGTAGAACCGCGCGAATGTAAGGCAGGTGGTTCCGGATGTTACTCTCGGGAATTCGGCGGAACTGGAGAGGTTTGTTGCACGCTGCACATTATCGTTGTAAGCTGAAAGTAGTTGCATCACGAACTGCGATGCCGATTTAGCGATTCGCGGTAATTGGTGTGGTCAGAAGGAGTAATCTTTCTGTAACATTCTGTTAAGTTCCGTTACTGATTCGCCAGGATTTTCTCCCGGCTGTTCCATTGGGTTTGCCGGCTTATCCCAACGTGAGTCGTGGATACCGGATCGATTCAGAGAGAGTTCCCATGGCGCTCGCGCTTAACATCGGCAAGTGTAGTCTGCTCGGAAACTACCGCGAGAACAACGAAGACTCCATTGAAGTGAAGCAATTCCCGGACCTCATCGTCAGCATCGTCGCCGACGGGATGGGCGGCCAAGCCGCCGGGGAAATTGCCAGCAAGCGGGCCATCGAAATCATCCCCCGAGAACTTCGCAAAAGCCTGACCGCCCACCTCAACGTTGAGGGCGTTAAAGGCGCCATGAAGCGGGCTATCGTCCAGGCCAACGAAGAAATTATGGCGATGGGTGCCCTTGATAAAGACATGAAGAACATGGGCACCACGGTCGTCACCGCGATCTGGCGCAAGGGCGGCGAGTTGTACGTTACGGGCGTTGGCGACAGCCGGGCGTACCTGATTCGGGGTGACAAAATCACTCAACTCACGGTCGATCACTCCTTGGCCCAAGCTCTGGTGGAAGCGAAAACAATCTCGGCAGCCGAAGCGAAGGAACACCGCTTCAAAAACGTGTTGTGGAAATACTTGGGCAGCAAAGAAGTCGGCGACGGCCCGGATGTGATCGTCGTGCAAGTTCAGGCAGGCGACCGATTATTGCTCTGCACCGATGGCCTAACCGGCGTCGTCCAAGACGAAAATCTCGCCGCGTTCGTGAACCAGCAAACCGACATGCAAGCCTGTGCGGAAGGCCTGGGACAACTGGCCCTCGACTCCGGTAGCCGCGATAACGTGTCGTGTGTGTTGATCGAAGTGATCGACGCACTCTAAAAGTATTGATGCACGGTCGGTTTGATGACCAGCTCGGGGACCGACACGTGAGCTGGCAAACTCGCCACGAACAACACACTTTCGGCGACATCTTCCGCCTTTAAGATCATCGCCCGTTGCTCGGCGGTGACCGGCTTGGGTCGGGCCGCTAAAATCGGCGTGTCAATTTCGCCGGGGTAGATGTTGCTGACCCGGATGCCGCTATCTTTCTCTTCGTTGCCGAGTACCAACCCCAACGCCCCCATCCCGAACTTCGCCGCAACATACGCCGCCCCGCCCAGGGGATTGGCGCGCTTGCCGGCCACCGAAACCACGTTCACGATTACGCCGTCTTTACGTTCGAGCATTTGCGGCAGGACCGCTTGAATGCAATAGAACGCCCCGTCCAAGTTCGCACGGATCATCTTGTCCCACGACTCCGGCGTGAGTTCGCGGATCGTGCGATCCTTGATGTTCATCCCGGCATTATTCACCAAAATATCGACACGCCCGAACGCCACAGTCGCTGCTGCAATTAGCTTTTGGCACTGGGCGGCATCGGTGACATCGCATGGAATGGCAATCGCGGTGGGTGTCGGTTTTGTCCCGGTCAATTCTTCCAACGCCCCGTTCAGCTTCGCCGCGTCACGTCCAGCGATCACCACTTTCGCGCCGTTTTGCAAAAACAGTTTGGCCACGGCCTTGCCCACACCCGACCCGCCGCCGGTGATAACAGCGATTTTTCCGGTAAGCTTATTCACGTGCTGTTGACCCTGAAGTGACAAATCCGTTAAGAACAACCCGATCCGGTAGTATTATGTTACTGTCCGGACAATGCGACGGCACCCACGAGGTTGCGGTCACGTGTCGTGCGAAACTTCCACTGATTTTGAGGCTCCTGGTTATGAACGTTGAACTCACCCGCCGGACCGAAGATGTCACCGCCAGAATGGCCCAACTCCGGGGGTCACTTTGACATCGCTAGCAAGCTAGCCGCACGGGACCAACTCGAAGCGAAACAGGCCGACGCAGGGTTCTGGGACAGCCCGGATTCTGCCAAGAGCGTGATTCAACAAATCAAAGTGCTGAACGCGATTCTGAAGCCCTACGAGGGCTTAACGAAGTCGTGCGAAGACATCGCGGCCATGTGCGAACTGGCGGAAGAAGACGCTTCGTTCGAGGCGGAAGTTGAACCGGCACTCGCGCTGGCGGAGACGCAACTTGATGCGTTTGAACTCAAAGCGATGATGAGCGGCAAGCAAGACGGTTGTAACGCGATGGTGCGGTTGCAGGCCGGACAGGGCGGTACGGATGCCTGCGATTGGGCGGATCGGTTACGGCGCATGTACATCATGTGGGCCAAGCGGTACGGGTTCGCAGTTGAAGAAATCGACGAAGTCGCCAACATCGAAGCCGGGGTGCAAAGCTGTGAATTCCGCATCGTCGGCGAGTACGCTTACGGCTACATGCAGGCGGAAATTGGCGTGCATCGGTTCGTGCGGATCAGCCCGTTCGGGGATGGTGGCACGCGGCAAACTTCCTTCGTGGCCGTGGACGTGACCCCAGAACTCGACGACACAATCACTATCGAAGTGAACGAAAAAGAACTGGAAATGCAGACGTTTTGTAGCGGCGGGCCGGGCGGTCAGCACCAGAACAAGACGCAATCCGGCGTGCGGCTCATTCACAAATCTGGGGTCCGTGCCGAAAGCCGAACCGAACGCAGTCAGCCCAAAAACTACTCGAACGCGCTCGCCCTCTTGAAGGCACGCTTGTACCAAATCGAGGAGCAGAAACGCCTCGGCGACATTGCCAACCGCTACGACTCCAAGGGCGAAATCGCGTTCGGTTCGCAGATCCGCAGTTACATTATGCAGCCGTACACGCTGGTACGCGACGAACGCGACGGGGTCGAAATGAAGTCGCCCGCTGTGAACGCGGTGTTGGACGGCAACGAGGAACTCGACGAGTTCATGTACGCCTACCTCCGCCACAAAGCGCTCCGCGCGAACCGACAAAAGGCGAAAGCTTAAGACATACGAGTTAAGAGTTCACTACAGAGGCACCGAGACACCGAGAAATCCAAAGCTGATATTTATGATTTCTCGGTGTCGCTGTGCCTCTGTGGTGAAAACGATTTGCGATGACTAATTCCCTCACCATCACCGTCCCGGACTTGGCCGCGACCGAAACGTTCGGGCGGCAACTCGGGGCGTTGCTGTTTCCGGGCGCGGTCGTGGCCCTTATCGGGCAACTCGGTGCGGGGAAAACCCACTTGACCCGTGCCGTTGCCGAAGGGTTGGGCGTGAAGAACCCCGCAGCAGTTAACAGCCCCACGTTCGTGCTGATCCAGGAATACCCCGGCCGCATTCCCGTGTACCACTTCGACACTTATCGCTTAGTATCTTCGCGGGAATTTGCCGAATTGGGCGTCGAAGAATACTTCGCCAGCAACGGGGTTTGTCTCATCGAATGGGCGGACAAAGTCACCGAGACTTTGCCCAACGAACGGCTCACAATCACGCTACACGTCACTGGCCCGACTTCACGGACGATCGAGCTGCAAGCTATCGGTGAGCGGTATGAAGCGGTTGTGAAAGCGCTGTATGATTTGTAGGTCGTGGTCGAGGCTTTGCGAGGCCCGACAGTACCAACAGTGGCTTCATGGTTCGGGTCATTTATCTGAACGCACTGTCGAGCCTCGAAGACTCGACTCGACCTACAAGACTCGTTTCCCCTCGACCCGCCATTTCCCGCTCGCAATCAGGCGAATGGCATCGGGGTACACCTGACATTCCTGTTTGAAGACTTCGGCGGCGATTTCAGTGGTTGTTTGGCAGTGCGAAATGTCGATGGCCCGTTGCAGGATGATGGGGCCGGTGTCGTAGGTGTCGTCCACGAAGTGAACGGTACAACCGGAGATTTTCACCCCAGTGGCGAACACCGCCTCATGCACATGGTGACCGTACATGCCGCGACCCCCGAACGCAGGCAGCAGCGACGGGTGGATATTGAGTACCCGCTGTCGGAAATCGTCCGGAATTGGCAACAATTGCAACCACCCACCCATGATGACAAAATCAACATTCGCGGCCCGAATCGCTGCAAACACCCGATCGGAAAAATCCCCGCGTGGTTGGGGCGTAATCACCTGCACCGGCAACCCTTGCTGCTTCGCACGCTCCACGCCAATTGCATCCGGACGGTTGGAAATCACCACTTCAATTGTGGCATTCAGTTCCCCGTTCCGAACGCAATCCGTCAGGTTTTGCATCGTCGTCCCGCCACCGGAGATGAGTACCGCCAATTTCGGTTTGGCGTAGGATGCTATCATGTGTTGGGTTC
>JANLRE010000752.1:0-2951 GCA_031368205.1 Fimbriiglobus sp.
GTGGCCCCTTCGTGCGTCGCACTGTGGCCGGCGAACGTGGTCAACGTGGCGTGGTAAGCCTTGATCGTTGCGTCAGTCGATTTGACGGGAGGGGTCGAACTCATGCGCAAGCTCCCGTGAGAAGTAGAACGGGCATCTTACCCTTCAACCCACTCCTGCGCTACAGAAATGCTTTCATTCGAGCGAAACACATCTGCCCATCGCTACTTCAAGACAAAAAAGAACCCGCAGCACGCCCTTGATTGACAAGGATTTGCTGCGGGTTACTTGGGGTGGGCGTTACTGGATTTGAACCAGTGACCCCTACAATGTCAATGTAGTACTCTAGCCAACTGAGCTAAACGCCCCTCGACCCTATTTTGATACCCTGTTTCACGGTGCGGTCAAGGCGAATCGGCTGGAATTTGTCGCTGCAACCGGGGCGTCTCGGTCGAATGTTGATCCCGGACCGATGCCGAACGGGCGTCGCGCAAGAGGGGATCGTTGCTGATCGGTTTGCGAGTCCACGAACACCCGCACGGCACGACCCACAGCACGCACGTCATGAGCAACAAGATCCCGCGTGGACTACCGCGTGTGGCCATCGCCGGTCACCACGTACTTGTAAGTGGTCAGTTCCCGCAACCCGCACGGGCCACGGGCGTGGAACTTGTCGGTGCTGATCCCAATCTCCGCACCCAGGCCCAGTTCAAAACCGTCGTTGAAGCGTGTGCTGGCGTTCACAACCACGGCGGCGGAATCGACGGTTTGAGTGAACCGGCGGGCCGTCGGGATGTCGCGGGTGACAATCGCATCCGTGTGCTTGGAGCCGTAGTGGGTGATGTGCCGAATCGCACTTTCCAAATCCGGGACCACTTTGACGGCCAGAATCAGATCGAGAAACTCGGCGTGGTAGTCGGCATCCGTGGCGGGTTTGGTGCCGGGGACCAACCGCACGGTTTCGGGACAGCCGCGAAGTTCCACACCGTGGGCGATTAATGTAGCTGCCGCGTGCGGGAGAAACTCGTGCGCCACGGACTTGTGAACCAGCAACGTCTCGGCAGCATTGCAAACACCGGGCCGTTGGCACTTCGAGTTGATGATAATTCGCTCCGCCATTGCCAAATCGGCGGCGGCATCGACGTAAACATGGCAGTTGCCCAGGTAGTGCTTTAACACCGGCATCGTGGCTTCGGCAGCGACGCGGCGTATCAAACTTTCCCCACCGCGTGGGATCGTCAAATCAATCAGTTCGTTCCATTTCAACAAGTGCCCGACGGCGTCACGGTCGGTCGTGGTGACCAGTTGAACGGCGTCGGCAGGCAATCCGAACTTCGGTAGCTCGCGCGCCATCAACTGGTACAGCGCGGTGTTCGAGTGCAGTGCTTCCTTGCCGCCCCGGAGGATCACGGCGTTGCCACTTTTCACGCACAACGCCGCCGCATCAACAGTGACGTTCGGGCGGGATTCGTACAGGAAAAAAATCACCCCCAGCGGCACCCCGATTTTCAGCACCTGCAAACCATTTGGTCGAATGCCGCCTTCGCGCACTTCGCCAATCGGGTCCGGCAACGCGGCGACTTGGCGTAAGCCATCAATCGCGGACTGAACTCGGGCCGGGGTCAGGGTAAGGCGATCAATTGCCGCCGCGTTCAATCCGTAATCCGGCGCGGCGGTCACGTCCTGTTGGTTGGCAACAATGATTTCGTTCGTATGTTGTGCCAACGATTCGGCACAGGCCAGCAACCACGCATTTTTCTGGCCGGTCAGCACGCTGACGAGTTGCTGCGATGCGGCTTTCGCCCGTTCGGCGAGGTTGCGGCAATAGGTTTCGACTTCGGTCACAGCGTCCTCGGTGTTCGTCGTTGGCTGATTGCGTCCCACAGAACGGCTGCGTCCCGCGTCGGGGCCACGTCATGGACGCGCAGAATCTGGGCCGAGTTCGCAGCCACGGCAAAACAACCGACGGCGAGCGAACCCGCCATCCGTTCCGGTGTGTCGCGGCCCGTGACTTTGCCGATGAACCCTTTGCGAGAGACACCCAGGCAAAGCGGGCGACCGATCACTTGGAGGGCATCGAGATTCGCCAACAGCGTCAACGAGTGGTCCGTGAACTTGCCGAACCCGATGCCGGGATCAATCGCAATCCGCGTGGCTTCAACGCCGGCCCCGATCAGTTGATTCACCTGGTGCTGTAAATAGTCCCGAACTTCCGTGACGATGTCTTGGTATTGCGGATTGTCGTTCATGGTTTGCGGGGTGCCGGGCATGTGCATGACGACCAACCCGGCATCGGTCTCGCTGGCCACGCGGATCATCGCCGGGTCACGGAAACCGCTCACGTCATTGATGATCGCGGCACCGGCATCGAATGCCGCACGGGCAACCTTGGGCTTCATGGTATCGACGGAAATCACGGCGTCGTGATTTTGACGAAGCAAACCATCAATGACCGGGATGACCCGTCGTAGTTCCTCCGCTTCCGTAACAGGTGTTGCACCCGGTCGCGTGGATTCCCCGCCGACATCAAGAATGTCCGCACCTTCGGCGATCATCTTCAAGCCGTAATCAATTGCCATTTGGGGATCAACGAATTGGCCGCCATCGGAGAAACTGTCCGGCGTGACGTTGACGACGCCCATCACTAGCGGTCGATGGGTGAGCGTGAAACGATGGTGGCGACAGTGCCAGACGAGCGGACTCATGATGTTGTGATATGTTGAAGGCCGGTGACTACCACGGCTTTTCCATCATGTTGACGACCTGGCGGGCAATCTGCTGGGCCGCAGCTTTCGCGCCCGAGTCCGTGCTACCGCCCAGTTCCGGCAACACCCGGCCATAGCCGTTAACAGTGATCGGTGCCGCCACGGCGTCAGGTGCAGCAGGTAGCGGCGTTTCTCGGTTCGGGTCGAACGGGTTGTTGGGTGCTTCTTGGACCGTCGGCTTCCGGCTGCCGGTCAGATTGCGCCCGG
>JANLRE010000759.1:0-20337 GCA_031368205.1 Fimbriiglobus sp.
TCAAGACCCTCATCAACACCTTCCGTTACCCGCGACTCGGGCCGGGGATGTTGGGGGAAGCCTGTGCAGACAAAACGCGGGAGCAAGGCGGCACGATTGAGTTGGGCCGCAAGGTCGTCGGGCTGCACTGGGATCAGCAGAAACGCTTGTGGGCGATTAACCACACGGACGCCAACGGCGATTTCCAGCAAGAGTTCGCCGAACACGTTATTAGTTCGGCGCCGATGCAACACTTGGTCTACGGCCTATCTCCACGCACCAGTGATGCCGCCCGCTATGCGGCAACCAAGCTACGCTACCGGGACTTCCTCACGGTGTCACTGATCTTGAAAGACAAGAATCAGTTCACAGATAACTGGATCTACATCCACGACCCGAACGTGAAAGTCGGTCGCGTGCAGAACTTCAAATCGTGGTCGCCCGAAATGGTGCCCGACCCGTCACTGAACTGCTACGGTCTCGAATACTTCTGCTTTGAAGGCGACGGGCTTTGGAATTCAACAGATGCGGAACTGATTGCGCTGGCGAAGAAAGAACTCGCTCAAATCGGCTTGGCGAAGGAAGAAGACGTAATCGACGGGTGCGTTGTCCGGCAGCCGAAAGCATACCCGGTGTACGACGACGATTACGCCACCCACGTCGAAACGATTCGCAAAGAACTCAGTGAACACTACCCGAACTTGCACCTCATCGGTCGCAACGGGATGCACAAGTACAACAACCAAGACCACGCGATGATGACGGCGATGCTCTGCGTCGAGAACATCAAAGCGGGCCGCCCCGTCTACGACCTGTGGCACGTCAACCAAGATGCGGAGTACCACGAATCCGGCAACGCCGGCAACCAAACCGGCGCGACAGGTTTGCGGATGGTCCCGACCCGTGTGAAAACCGAAGTCGTGGCATCGTAATTTTGTGCTGAGGAAATTCTTATTCTGACTTGTAGGAATGACTACGGTCGGGCTGGTGGTACGACTTCCGGTTTGGTGCCGAGTTCGGCGCTGCTGCCGGTTCTGCTGCGGAGGTGTTCGGCGAACTCGAACGGGTCCGGGATGCCAAATCGCGCGAAGCTGTTGATGACAACCGGGGCAAGCACTTGCGTGAAGATGATACGGGCCGTGGCAATGTCGGCGGTCGGGTCTTCCAGCGAAGCCCGGTCCGGGAGTTGGCGGGCCATCAGGGGTAGGTCTGCGGTTGCACGCGGGGTGATCGCGGTTTGAAGTGGTCGAACTGGAAGACGTTCGGTCATCGTCATTGTGTTTGGATTGATGGCGACTTGTTGACCGAGGTCGGTGGGAATTCGTTCAGGTGGTGGACTGGGTAGCGTGCCCTTCGACTTGGGAAGCGGCAACGGTATTAAAGCCACAACCACTTTCGGCAACGGCAACTCCCCGCGTTCGATGTCGGACGTTCGAGACTTCGGCGTGAACCTGTTAGGCAACGGCAACGCGGCGGGTACAGACGGAGTCAACACTTTGCTCACGGCCTTGCCGCCGGTATCGGTCGGGATGCGGAACGGTTCCGGAGTGGGTGGAACCGGCTTCGCGGCTTGGGGTGCCGGTTCCACGATCGGGTCCGGATTTTTCAAAACAGGGCTGTTCAAAACAGGGACCGGCACGCCCCCCGAATTGGCCACAGGTTGCGGTGCGGACGGACTACACCCGAGAGCGAACACGACGCCGAACATCAACCCGCACTGGATTCGCATCGGCGTCATTTCCCCACGATTTCAAGAATGAGTTTCACCGCGTCGCCTTCCTTGGGCAGCACGTCTTTGTTCACTTCGAGCTTCAAATACTTTTCCTCGGCCATCGTCAGCGACGATTGCAATACGGTTTCGTCCGTGACCGGGAAGATGGCAATGAGTGTCCCTGTCAGGTCCGCCCCGTAGACTTTTTCGGGCTTGTCGGGTGCCAGTTCGGTCATACTGGATCCGGTGAACTTAAACTTCACACTCTTCGGCAGTGGCTTCTTGGTCTTCGGATCGAGCAGCACTTTATCCATCGTCAACCGTTTCGCGGTGCCGTCGGCTTGCACCACTTCAATGTAGACAGTCACTTCGGGGCCATCGGCTTTTGCCCCCTCGCCCTTTGCCGGCTTGCCGGGTTTGATGCCGAGGGATTCAATCGCTTTGTGAACGTCACTCGGCAGCACTTCGGTCACGACCACGGTTTCGTGCGCCTTGCCCTTCTTCCCCTCACGATAGCCCCACGTGGCGATGACTTCGATCGGGTAAACCTGATCCAAGTTCGGCAACTTCCGAGGCGCAACCTTCGCGGGAATGATGACCAGTTTCTTGTCGCGATCGACCGTGACCGCCGGTCGCTTCTCATCAGCAGCCTGCGTCGCAATCGACAACAGACTCCCGGCCAGAACCGCAAACAGTGCCCAGAACCGCAACATGGAAACCGCCTTCCGTGAAAGTTCAACTGCATCCTGTCTGACGATCGAGAAGTGAAAACCGATCCACGATTCCCGGACTATACCAACTATTGCTACGCATATTGTCGCAAATGAGAAACGTGAGTCAATCGGGATCAGGATTCGGTGTTGCCTAGGGGTCTGGCAAAATTTTCTGGCACTCGGTCGTCAACGGGTTTTCGGCCCTGAAAGGGACGTTCTGTCAGCCCAGGGCCATGCCCTAGGACCGGGCAACAATCAGGTTTTCGGACCCGTTTTGGCCGTTCAATCCCGATGATCGTCACTCGCATAGCCGTCCCTTCCCTCGTTCCCAGGGCATGGCCCTGGGCTGACAGCACGTCCCCTTCAGGGCCGAAATCCAAGAGAAATCATTTGACCGATTTCGACTTCGGCGTGGTACACTTTTTAGCACAGGTTTGTGATCGCTTACGCCACATTGAAAATGGTGACGCTTCCGCCGTGTTTCGATCCGCCTTCCTCTTCTGTCTGTTGTCAACAACCGTGGCATCTGCTGCGGATTTTCCATGTCTCCGTGGGCCGTTGTACGATGCGAACTCCCGCGAAACCGGGTTGGTCGATCACTGGCCCGAAGCGGGACCGCCGATCCTCTGGACCCGCGAACTGGGTCCGGGGTATTCGGCGTTCATCGTTGCCGACGGAAAAGCGTTCACGCTTTTCCAGACGACTGGCGGAATGTTTCTGACCGCGTTGGATGCGGACACCGGCGCGGAGATTTGGAAAGTACGGGTCGATTGGCCCTGGCAACCGGGCGGGATGTATCCGGGGCCGTATGCCAGCCCGACGTGGTGGGAGGGGAAGGTCTTCTACGCCACGCCGACGGGAATTGTCGGCTGCGTGCAGGCCGCAGACGGCCGATCGCTCTGGACGGTGAATGTCCGCGAGAAGTTCGGCAGTCGCGGCACCGAGTTTGGTTATGCTTCAACGCCCACAGTGGAAGAGGGCCGCGTGTTCCTGCCGGTTGGCGGGTCCAAGGCCGCAATGGTCGCGCTGAACACTGCGGATGGAAGCACGCTTTGGGCCAACGGCGAAGACCCGGTCAGCTATTGCCCCGCCTACCCGATCACGCTGGACGGCCGACGGCTTGTCGTCGGGTTCTTCAAAAACAGTCTCGTCCTGTTCGACGTGAAGACCGGCGAACGTGTCTGGCGTGAAATGCTCTCCGCCAGTTATGACGAACACGCCGTGTGGCCGCTCTTCGACGGGCGGCACCTGTTGATCGCATCACCCTTCCGAATCGGCTCCCAACTCTTCCGGTTGAACACCACGGAAACCGGCATCACCGCCAAGACGATCTGGAACGGGCGGCAGTTGGCGAACGATGTCTGCTCCAGTTTGTTACACGACGGCTCCGTCTACGGCTTCGATCTCCAACAGGCCCAAGCGAGTACCCATCGAACCGCGAAGGGGGCGTTCAAGTGCCTCGACTTCTTAACGGGCAAGGTCCGCTGGGAGACGGGTGAGGTCGGCCAATGCTCCGTGTTGCACGCCGATGGCAAGCTGATTTTGTGGACCGAATCCGGTGAACTGATCCTGGCGAAACCGAACCCAGAGCGCTACGAGGAACTGGCTCGCGTTAAAGTCCTTAGCGGCGGCGGGATGTGCTGGGCGGCACCAGCGTTGGCCGACAAACGGCTCATCGTTCGGGACCACAAGCGCTCCGTCTGCCTCTACCTCGGCCCGCCATCGGACCTCGACCCGGCCCGCCCCACGTACACAATCAACGCGACCGAGAGTCGCATTGACTGGACCCGGCTTGTGCCGAAGGAACCCGACTATGCAAACGACACCCCACGTGCGGACGAAATCGCCGTGTGGTTCGCGTGGAGCGTGGGGCTATTCGCCGTCGCCTTCACGGGTGCAATTGTGGTCCGAAAATGGATTCCCCGGTTCAACCCGCGAGTTGTTTTTGCGGGGTTGGCGTTCAGCCTCGGCGCGATCGGCACCACTGTGATCGGGGCGTGGTTCAACACCTTTGCCTGGACTTGGCCCGTTAGCTTGTACATTGCATTCCGTATCGCTCTCACGCTCGGCCTCGACCACACGGTTCACGGCTGGCAGCGGCAAGTTTTTGGCCGAGTGGCGCTCCTGCTTTTCATCACGTTGTGCTACGGCTATTACCACCTCTGCATGGCGGTCGGGTACGCGATGGCCTGGGGCTTCCTCTTCGGCTTCGTGCCAGCGTTGCCGTTCGCCGTGTTGGCCAACAGGGTAGCGAACCCCAAGCTCCGGTTGCTGCTCGACGGTCTCGGGTTCGTCGTCTATTTTTGGACGTCCGCCCAGTTCCCCGGCGTCAAAGCGAATTGGGGTGATTAACGAAATGGGCGTTCAATCAAGCTGCACTTGATGCCAAGCGTGTGATGTGTGGGAGGCTGCCGTCCTGCCAAGAAAGTGTCAAGAAAGTGTCAAGAAAGTGTCAAGAAAGTGTCAAGAAATCTATGCCTTTGTAAGGACGGTTCAAGTGGCCTCATGTACGTGGGAAAAATCCAGTCCATATGCTGGAGCCAAAAGAGACTACACTTTGTGGTATCGTGTTGACTGAAGTTGGATTCGCAGGAGTGTTTGATGTCCACACAGATTAAATCGGTTTACGAGAACGGCATTCTTCGGCCCCTCAAGCCGCAGTTGCTTTCAGACCAGCAACGGGTGATGGTCACAATCGAAGAGCCGACCGATTCGCCTGACGCAGCCCATTTCGCACTCCCAACCGACCAATGGGACGCATTTTGCGTCGCCCTCGACGCCCCGGCAAAAGTGATCCTATCCCTCCGCACATTGCTCTCGGAACCAAGCGTGTTCGATAGCGGCGCAATTACAAACTGTTATTCACTAACGGGGCACATCTGATGGGGCTGTGGATGCCACCCGCGAAGCTCATGCTGCCGAGCGAGTTCGAGGACGCGGTCACACAATCCTTTTCGCCGGCCTTGTTCGAGTACAACGGCCTCATGCCCGACGGTACGCAAACACTGGCGTATCTGTTCACGCAGCCACCGAACGGTGCCGGGCAACGCGACACCCTGGCCACGGTCCACGAGTTCGACGCGGACGGTCACCACCGTCTCATCCACACTGTCGTCGTCGAACCGGACGCCAATGAAGTTGCTTGGCGGCAATTACACACGATGGTCGCTCCGTACTTGGCGACTGGTTGGCGGCCCGGCGAAATCTGGGTCCGCCCATTTCTCGTTCAGATCAACGGCTCGTTCCACGGTTTTGTCTACGAGGCAGACGGGGACGGGTTGGAGGGGGAGTGCGAGGAGGGGTGCGAGTGCGGTCGTGAAGGGGCTGTGTTCTTCTACCCGTTCTGGTTCCCGTTCCGCCCGCCATATGACAGCGGGTTATACGACACGTAGTGGACCAGTCACGTCAAGAGTAGTTACGTCTACTCCGCCGGTTTTCGGCACAGCCACCAGATGGCGACGATCACGAATACGTCGCCGATGATGTGGAACGGGACGACCCAGATGGCTTCCGGGGCGTCGATGATGCCGGCGTTCGCAAAGCGGCTTTCTAGTACCTCGTTGGGTACCCGCACGGCGACTTTCGTTTTCAACTCGGCGGCAATGGCGGCCCACTGTTTCAGCATGTACAGCAGCCCCAGCAAGTGGGTCCAGGCAAAGAAGCCGAAGCCACTCACCATGATCCAGAACACCCGGCGGTCCGTGCGGGCGGTCTTCGATAGCACGAACAGAACAAGCAGCGCGAACACGACCACGAGGTAGAAGTTCCACGCCGCTAACAGCATTTCCCAGCGCTTGAAACCTTGCTCGAACAGCGTCTTTTCGTCCATGATAACTCCCAGTTTTTACGGCTTCGCCAGTGTAATCGGCAACCCGTACTCGCAGTTGCGTGGCGGGTTGATGCCGAGGAAATCGGCCACGATCGGCGAGGCGTGCAGGGGGGTGATTTTCTCCTCCCGCTTGCCGCCCGCGATTCCGGGGCCGTAGGCCAAAAACACCGTGTGGGTGTCGTAGGGGTGCGGGGTGCCGTGGGTGGTGCCGGTGGCATAGGTGTCGAGTAAGTAGTACGGCTTCGTCACGACCACGACATCGCCGCTGCGGTCCGGGTGGAAGGATTTGCGCGTGGGGGTGGCGAACGGGTCGTCCGTCGGTGATACCGCCATCAACTGTTTGCGGGTGTACGCCCGTTCGATACCTGGTTGCCCGCGAAGCCACTCCGCGAGTTTCGTGGCCACGTCGTCCGGGTTTAAGTCGTTCGCTTTGATGTGCCGTTGGTTCAAGTAAATGTTCGGCGCCGAGTTCGCTTCCAACCACAGATTCGTCCGCTTCTTGGTAACGTCCTCTTTCGCACCTTCCACCTTGGCATCATCGGGCTTGCCGAACGTTTCGCGCAAGTGGCGTTCCGCACCCGTGAGTAATGCGATCGGTGAAATCCGCTTCGCCTCAGTGCCCTTGGCCGCCGTCACTTCCGGGTTTGGGCACACGCCGTGGTCGGCGGTGATGACCAGCGAGTATTGATCCTTGCCGACTTTTTCGTCCAAGAACGTCATTAGATTTTGCACAATCAGGTCGGAGCGAAGCGTGACATCAAGTACCTCTTGCGAATCCGGACCCCAGGTGTGGCCAATCAGGTCGTTCGACGAAAAGCTGATACTGATTAAATCCGGCACGTCGTCTTGGCCGAGTTTCTCCGCGATGACGCACGCCTTGGCGAACGCGAGGAGCAAGTCGTTGCCGTAAGGGGAATTGGCGACCGCTTCGTAGTATTCCTTGCCGATCTTGTCCTTGCCGCCGGTCATGGAGTGGGGGAAGGAGACCCCTTGTGCCTTGCCTTTCCCTTCGCCCAGGCCGTCGTCCGGGCCGCTGAATTTCGCGTAATCAAAGTCCTCACGTAGCTTCGTCCACTCCTTCTTGAAGTAGCTTTCCGCAACGCCCGACTTGTTGAAATCGGCAACCCAGTTCGGCAGCTTGTCGCGGTAGTACGACGAGGTCACGAACTCGCCTTGAAACCAGTACGCCCCGTCCGCCTTCTTGCCGACTGGGAAAATCGCCGAACGGTCCTTCAGCGAAACGCCGAACACCTTGCCGGCGCCAGCCGTCGTCTCTTTCAGCACGTCCGCAAGCGTCGGCCCGAGGAACCGATCGGGGTTACCCGCCGTCTTCGCCGCCGGTTTTTTAGCGGTCGGTTTGGCGTCGTCCTCAACAACGGACCGGATCGGTGTCATGTCATACCGGCTCGAAGTCGCACAATTGACATCCGAACCTTCTTTGCGATCGAACCACGAGTTGTTGATGATTCCGTGCTTATTCCCACTGCACCCCGCCAAGATAGACGCATGGCCCGGCCCGGTCGTCGTGGTGCCGTAGGGGTAGTGGCAATCCGTAAACCACGCGCCGTCGGTTTGCATCCGCTTGAACCCGCCGTCCCCAAAAAGCGGTTGCCACTTCTCGACGTAATCGCCACGCATCTGGTCAAAGATCACAACCACCGCCAACCGCACCTTGGGCTTCTTCGGCTTGGGTTCATCCGCGGCACCGATTGGGCGGAGTGTGAGAACGAGAACCGAAACGAGAACGAGTAGGCGACGCAGCATGGCGGAACTCCGGGGAATAGTCGTGAGGGTATGCTACCACCCGACCCGCATGGCGTCTCGTAAAGGGCCAGTGAAGATAAAAGCAATATGGGGCTTCATCAAGCAAGTCTACTTTCAACCCACTCGCCCAAGCCCAGTCGCACCACGAGTTGAGCCACTCGTTCGCCTGTCCACACCTGCACGCCATCAGAATTGAAAGGTGCATTTAGTTGACCAATTGGAGAATGCACGGCAAATATCATTCGCGCGTAGAAATCACGCCGTTGGTTGAACCGTTCTATATAGTCATCAAGCACTTGCTGATTTGCCGAACTCTTCACTTGGACGAATGCAATTTCACCAACTGCCAGATTCTCAGCTTCTATATCGATGCCTTCGCTAACCCCACCCAACTTGGAAATGCGTGTCCACCCTGTCCGGACCAAAATGTGGTCAATGAGTTGTTCAAAATCCTTCGGCGAGAGTCGTTGAACCATCTTGAGGACCGCTCTTTCGTATTCACCGCGAGCATCCGCAGCTTTCATCACGTCTGCGTCTTTCTGGTCTTGAATGATGCGAAGTATTGTTTGCCAAGCTTTTGGCGTGCAGATTGTTCCTTTGAAACCGCTGACAGTAGTAACAGTCCCTGGAAGATCAGCAACAGCAAGGGGCTTTCCCTTGAAAGACTTGTTGGACCAAGGTTGTTCGCAACACAGCCAGAAATGGCCCTTTCCCTTGCCTTCTCCGTCAGGGTTAACATTTGCACCGTCCAGAACTGTACACCACCACAAGTAACCATCCTCGAACGTCACCCACACATGGTTACTGGGTGCATTCAAGACGTTGCGGAGTGCATTCAAAGCCTGTGTCTCGCCTTGCTGTGACTTGCCCCCTTCTTTCAGTGCTTGCTCGATCCTTGAGAAATCAGGGCGTAACAGTAGGTCTGGCGGAACGGACTTCCAACCGAGATGGATCTGATGATTCGTTTTGGCAGTTTGCCACCAGCGACCACCCGGACCGTTTTTTACGTACCTTACGGAAGTTGGAATTTTGATTTCCATAAACCGGCTCCGTGATTTCTTGAGTGATCCGCCAACTTTACAGTAGTATGTTCATCTCCCGATGGAATGGCACCGAGCAACAAGTAACCCGCAGTTGCTCACGTCGGCAATTCTTTGCCGCGGGCGGTTAGGATGCGGCGGAGTTGATCGGCAGAGAGGCTGGGTTCATCGACGAGCAGGCCGCCCATTTCGGTGAGGATGTAGCTTTCCAGATCGTCGCCCGTCCAGCCGTCGGCGACGAGCCGTTGGCCGATCAGTTCGAGGGCCTTGTCACGGAGCTTATCCGTCTGCCGGGAGATCGTCCCTTCGTGGACTCCCAACAGGTTGGCCACTTCCCGTTGGCTCATGCGGTACCGCCAACGCAACCCGAGGATCAGGCGTTCGCTTTCGCCGATCTCGTGCAACCAATCCCGAGCCGCGATGCAGAACGATTCATGCCATCGCGTCTCGTGCTTCGTCACGGTCGGGATCGGAATCGCAATGTCATCGTCGGGCAAACTGATGAGTCCTGACGTGGACCGCAGCTTCGACAGGTGCCAGTTTTGGAACACCCGAATCAGCCACGGTGCGAGCGGGCGTTCGCCGTCGTAGCGGGACAAGATTGCAGTGCCGTGGTCGGTTTCGGGGACAATCAGTTGGCTCCAAAACTCCGCGACGGCGCTATCTTGCTTTTCATCATTCCGGGGATAAAGCCGACAAGCCCGCGCACGCAGCGCATCCACGAGCAAACAATCCGACCGTCCCGTTCGTGCCGCGAAGAGCAGTTCCCACGCAACGGTTTGCGACTCCAAACACCCCACGCACACCAGCCAATCCAGCGCATATAGACCGTCCAAATAAACCGCCCACGGGACGGGGGCTTCGGCCTTGCTGTTGTACAGCGTAAACGTGCGGGTGAGGTGGGTCCGGAACAGTGGCTCCGCGATGGAAATGGCGGGCAATTGCAGGCGGCAAAAGTGGTAGAGGATCGTCACGCGAGTCGCGTCGGCGGGCGAAAGTAACGGAGTCGCCGAGTCGGTCACGTTCGGTCTCCGCTGAAAAGGGAACGGATCAAAAATTCACCACGAATAAGACGAATCAGACGAATAAAAGTTGTTAATACCTTGAGAGTGGTAGTTAGAGTCACTCAAGAGTAAGATGTACTACTTCAAGCTCCGGATTACATTTCGTGTGATTCGTGTGATTCGTGGTGATTGATCCGGATTACTTATTGGGGTAGGAACAACAGCACCTGGATGTACGACGGCGGCACGGGGTCTTTTTCGATCACCGGCGTCGGACCGGTGCCCAGGCCGATCGCGGTCATCTTCCGCCGCGTTACCCAGCCTATCTTATGGACGCCTTGCGATTTCAAAAACTCCACAATCGTCTCGGCTTGCTTGCGGGTCAACTCCGCAGCGGACGCGGTGGTTTGGGTCTTGTCGTTGGGGTCACATAACGCCACGACGACGAGATCGGCTTTGTCGTTTTTTACCTCGCCCAACCATTGCACCATGTGTTGCAAGTGCCACCGCCCGCTGTCATTCAGGATCGCGGTGCCGGGTTCAAAAATATCGCTGGTGTTGTAGGTCAACCCTTCACGGCGAGAAGTGGGCCGAACCAAAAGCGTCGTGGCGTCTTCCACATAGGATCGAATCAACGGCATCTTCGAGAGGGCATCGGTCCCTTGCCGCACGGACCGCATGGTATCGCGGCCGTCGTTGACGAACTGTTGGACGTTGTTCACCTCCCGGCGGGAGTCCTTGGCCAGCCCCTTCAAGTCGTTGTAAAGTTCATCGTCTTTAACCAACTTGTTCAACGTCCCGGTACTGCTCCGCACTTCCTGCAGGAGTAGTTTCGCTTCGTCCGCGACCTCGCCGATCTTCGCTGCCGCCTGGGCCAAGTCCGGTGACGTTCCGGCTTTCAACCGGCCATTTTGAAGGTGACCACTTTGCGGGGTGCCCGGATTCACTGCCACGACCTTGCCGCCCAGCAACCCGGTCGAATGCAGGTTCGCGCTGGCATCGGCGTAAAGGCGGTCCGCGTACTTCGCGTTCACTTTTAGCCGCAACGTCACCGCCGCATCGGGGCCGTCGTGGTCCGGGTACTCAACGGCAATCACTTGCCCGGCATCGACACCGCGAATCCGCACCGGGGTGCCCGAGCTGACATCGTGGACTTCCGCAAACCCGACCGTCACTTCAAACGTCTCCGCCCACAGCCCCTGCTTGGCCGCGATCCGCACCAGCCCGAACCCCGACAAGCCGACCACAAACGCCACGACCAACCCCAACAAAATCGCCTGCCCCTGAGAGAGTTTCTGCGACACGGGCAACCTCCTCCGGTGGAATGAACTGCGTCATTATACCCAGAGGCATCAAGTTAAGTCGTTTTCGCTAGTTTTTCGAGGGTTTGGTCGGTGTTGGGCCGTTCGCGTCGCGGGCCGCATCCGCAGCGTTTCATGCCGCCGACGAGGTTCGACAACACTGTTTCCCGCGAACCCAAACGGCCTAACGCGGCGACGATCGGCGGCACGCTCACCCGAATCACGGACTTGGTTCCAACCGCATGGCCGAACTCTGCTGCCTCACCGATTCGGACCAGTGGGCCGAATATTGGCTCGCCGCATGAACCGGCCAGAATCCGTTGGCACACCCGCCGCGACCGTGGGCTGTGAGATCGAACCCCTTCGGGGTATTCTGAGAACGCAACTTCAAAACGCGCCAGCGAGGGGTTATGCAAAACCATCGCAGGCGCGTCGGGCTAACGTAGCTGGGAATAGTGAAGGAAGAAAAGCTTTGCTGGAAGAAACGCTCCTCACCCCACCCTGGGGAGCATTTCTTCTAGCAAACAACAGCCAGTCCGAACCGGGTGTTTCCGTCGTTCCCGGCGAACTGTCGTCGTCAGTTGCCTAGGCTTGCCTGCCATAAACTGGTGGGAAATCGCCCGTTACTTTGAGGTCAGTTCAATTTTGATGACGGCGTCTTTGGCCAACGTGTAGGTCAATTTCGCCGTAGCGACTTCTTCGTAGCGTTTGGGAACGGCAACATAGGTTCCGTCTCGACCTCCGACCGTGACGGCTCTGCCTTCTTTAGTTTTCGTTCCTGCGAACTGGGCATGGTTTGACGTCCGAACGGCGGCCTTCACGGGTCCGATTGGGACCGACGGCACGCGGTACTTTCCGTCCGCACCGATTTCACCTTGCCCGCTCTTCGTTCCGTCGTCGTTCTCGAAATACACCTCGCCCATTGTTAACGCCTTCCCGTCTAGCGTGACTTCGCCCGTCACAACGGTTTCCGTGAGATCGGCCTGGGTGGTCTGGCATCCGACAACTAACACAGAACATAAAATAATGAGCACAAACTGTCGCATAGTTTCCTGTCCCAAATTCAGTGAGTGAATGAAAGAGAGTTTCCGTCCTGACGGACGGAAACTCTCGTCTACGCGGTTTTTGCAGGGTTTAGAAGTCGTTGCCGACCACGGTACCGTCCGACGGCATTACCACCCGTGTCCAAGTGACTTGAGTAATCCCCGACGACACGCCGCGAACGCTCCCATCGCCCATGCCGACCATAATCACATTGCTCGACATAGCGTGGGCACGCCAGTTGTCGCAGTTTTGGTCGGTCACGCCGAACTGTGGCGTTGGGAATTGACGCTGGGCGACGGGTGGGGTTGCGGAAATCGGGCGGCGGGCAAACGTCGGCCAGTAACGGTCGTCGGCGGGGTTACCCCAACTCGTGCCGAACGTGTTGGTGTTGTTCGGTGTGCCAGCCGGGCCACAACCTTTGCGCTTTTCCGCCATGAAGATGGTATTGGACGTGCCGTCCGTGATACTGCCCATGTTCTTCTTGCCGGATGCGTTCTGCCAATCACCCCAGTTACCGGGAACCTGTTCGGGGCGACCGAAGACCTGGAAATTACAGGCGTAGCTACAGAGAGCCACATCGACGCCACCGTTCGACAGGGCGGGTTGCCACATCCAACCGGCGTTGAAGCCCTTCGCAAAAATCCCTGTGCTACCACTCGGATCGTTCGGTGCGACGAGAACCTTGATCGGGATACTCATTGCGGCTTTGTCTGTCGTGCCGAGTTGGCCCAGACCGCTACCGCCCCAGTTCGAGATGTTGTTCGAGATCGCCCCTTGCTCGTAGTACGGCAGCAACGAGAAGAAGAACGTCGCGTCACTTTGCGAGTAGGTGAAGACCGTCGGGTTGCTCCACCAGAACGAGACCACCGACGGGAAGTACCCAGTCGTATCGTGACCATTATGGCAGGCCAGCAGTGACTGCTTGATGTTGTTCTGGGATTGGGCACGGGCCGCCGCTTCCCGGACTTTTTGAACGGCGGGCAGGAGCAGCCCGATCAAAATCGCAATGATCGCGATGACCACCAACAATTCGATCAGCGTGAACCCTTTCCGGGTTCGGGACGGAGAGAGCATGAATAACTCCAAACTTAAAGTGGGGTGAGGAAGGCATCCCGTGAGGCAACGGGATTCATCAATTATTCACATCTCGTCAGTCAACGCAATAGTAGGCTTCAAAAATCGGAGATCGACTCCGTCGCGTTTTATACGTCTCGAACGGCTTTGCACAACAAATCGGTGATTTGTCGAGTTGTCGTCGTAAGTCGTTGATTTCCGACCCGGAAACTCGACGCAGATTGCCCAGTCCAGAATTGGTGTGCAAAGCATGTCTCGAACCAAGCCTCTACACGAGACCTACCTATAATCTCTGCACTTCACACCCTCCCGCGGAGTCACTTACGATGTCGTCGATCCAGCCTGTGCGGAAACACCCGCAAATTACCCTCTTCACGGACAGCCCGACGTACCGGATGGCCCTGTCGCAACTCCAGCAAGTCGCGGAGATCATGCCGGAGATTGAATCGAACATCATCGCCCGCCTCAGCGTGCCGAAGCGGTCGATGGTTGTCAGCGTCCCGGTGAAGATGGACGACGGCACCATGAACGTCTTCGCGGGCTTCCGGGTTCAACACTCCCTGACTAGCGGCGCCAGCAAAGGCGGCCTGCGGTACGCGCCGCACGTGGACCTCGGGGAAGTCGCGGCGCTGGCCATGTGGATGTCGTGGAAGTGCGGCATCATGAACCTCCCGTTCGCCGGTGCGAAGGGCGGCGTGGCGTGTGAACCGTCCATCCTGAGCATCGGCGAAAAGGAACGCATCACCCGCCGGTTTACCGAGGAAATCCTCTCGATCATCGGCCCGCGCATCGACGTGATGGCGCCGGACATGGGCACCGACGAGCAGACGATGGCGTGGATTTACGACACCTACAGCATGAAAGTCGGCTACGCCTGCCCGGAGATCGTGACCGGCAAGCCGGTCGAACTCGGTGGCTGTCTCGGGCGCCGGGAAGCAACCGGGCGTGGCGTGGTTTACTGCATTCAAGAAGCCCTCGCCGAACTCGGGTTGAAAACCGATGAGTCCACCGCCGTGGTGCAAGGCTTCGGCAACGTCGGGTCGGTCACGTGCGATGAACTCGTCAAGATCGGCACCAAGGTGATCGCCATTGGCGACCGCGACGGCGCCATTCGCAACCGCGACGGCATCGACATCGCCGCGCTGAGCGCCTACGTTGCGGCGAACCCCAAGAAGTCGATCGATGGCTTTCCCGGTGCGGAAGAAATTGACGCGGACGAACTGCTGGCGACGCCCTGCACGATCCTCGTCCCCGCCGCGATGGAGCGTGTTATCACAGCAGAGAACGCCAAGAACATCCACTGCCGCATTTTGGCCGAAGGCGCGAACGGCCCGACCACGACCGAGGCCGATGCCATTTTGGCGAACAGCGACATCTACATTATCCCGGACGTGCTGTGCAACGCCGGCGGGGTAACGGTGTCGTACTTCGAGTGGGTGCAAGACATTCAGCAGTTGATGTGGACCGAAAAGCAAGTCAACGAGAAGCTCAAAGACCTCATGCTCGACGCCTTCCGCCGCGTCCGCAAGCTGGCCAAGGACCGCAAGATCTCCAACCGCCTCGCCGCCCTCAGCCTCGGCGTGCTGAAAGTCGCCCGCGAGAAGGCGAAACGCGGCCTGTTCCCGTAAGTGTACGTATGTATAATACCGTTAAGTCGGACCGCTCTTGGTTTTATCGTTCCCAGCGGCATAGAACGGGAGACTCAACGTGAGTGAAGAAATAGTCTGGCAACTTGAACCGCACACAGCAGCGAAGCACGAGTTGCTGAGACGCTACCTCGACCGCTGGTTTCCGATTATCGGGAAGTTCAATCAACGAATCAACTACATCGACGGGTTCGCAGGTCCGGGCCAGTATTCTGGTGGCGAAAAAGGCTCACCGATCATTGCGATCGAATCCGCGATGGAACATGTCAAACTCGGTACACTGGCCAAGCACGTGATCGTGAATTTTGTCTTTGTTGAAAGGGATCGCGCTCACGCCGCTCATCTCGAAGAGCAATTGAAAGGCATGCCGATCCCGTCTCAGTTTAGGTTTGCCGTCATTGAAGGAGAATTCCGCGACAAAATCGGAGAGATTTTGGACAAGATCAAAGCCGACAAGACAGCACTGGCACCGACCTTTGCATTCGTCGATCCGTTCGGTTTCAGCGGTATTCCAATGTCGCTGATGGCGCGGATTCTCAAGTTTCCGAGATGCGAAGTCTTCGTCAACATCATGGTGGAATTCATTAACCGCTTCCTTGAACACCCGGATGAGGCGATTACCAAACACTTCCCGGAGACATTCGGGACACCTGATGTGCTGAACATCGGATCGATGCCGGGCGATCGAAAGAAACAGATTCTTTCACTCTACACCCGGCAATTGAAACAGTACGCGAGGTTTGTTCGCCAGTTCGATATGCGCGGTTACCAGGATCAGCAGACGTATTCACTTTTCTTCGCTTCAAACGATCCGAAAGGATTCGAGAAAATGAAGGAAGCGATGTGGGCTGTTGATAAGGCTTCAGGGAGCGAGTTTTCGGACGCAAGAATCGGTAAAATGAGTTTGCTCACGTTGTGTCCGTCCGAGTTACTCAAAGACGATCTGCTGAAAAAGTATGCGGGAAAAACCGTCCTCATGGCCGAGTTGGAAAAGTTCGTGATCGAAGAAACGGACTATGTGACCTCGCACATACGGTACATCCTCAAGGAGATGGAGGCGAGCCAGGAGTTAACTGTTGAGGCAATCCCTGGCACCAAACGCCATGGAAAATCTTTTCCGAGCGACAAAGTTCGGATCACATTCCGCACCTAAATACGGCGAGTACGCCAGGAGCAGCACATGGCACAGTCAACTGCAATCCAGTGGTGCGATTCCACCGAGAATCCGACGATGGGCTGCGAAGGGTGCGAGCTATGGAACGCGCAGCGTCAGACGTGCTATGCCGGTGTACTCCATCGTCGATTCGGGGGCGTATCTACCGGATATGCACCTTCATTCGAGGACGTAACGGCATTTCCTGGTCGGATGCAACGGGCCGCTCGCTGGTCCGATTTGACTGGTAAAGACAGAACCGAGAAGCCTTGGCTGAATGGCCTCCCTCGACTGATTTTTGTCTCGGACATGAGTGATGCGTTGTCCGATTCTGTCGAGTTTGAATACCTCAAAAAAGAGATCATTGAGGTTGTGACGAGTGAGTGCGGCCTTCGACATCGTTGGCTATGGCTCACCAAGCGTCCACAACGGATGGCGACTTTTTCGCGATGGATCGACCATCCCTGGCCCGAGAATCTTTGGGTCGGCACGAGTATCACGACTCAGGCATCGACCGCACGCATTAAGCACCTACTAAATGTTGGCAATGAAAACACAGTGCGATTTCTATCGGTTGAACCGCAATGGGAACCAATCAGTCTGGACGTGTGGTTGTCGCAGATCAACTGGGTGATTCAAGGAGGGGAGTCAGGGCCGCACGCAAATGAATTTCACGTTGATTGGGCCGAGTCAATGATTGACCAATGCAAGAGGCAGAACGTGCCATACTTCCTGAAACAACTTGGATCAAACGTGATTTCGGAAGGTGAAAAGACGACGTATAAACAATCGCACGGCGGAGACTGGAACGAGTGGCCTGCGACCCTCCGAGTCAGACAACTCCCATGTTGTGAAGATAGAGGACTGCTATAACCGCCTCGCCGCCCTCAGCCTCGGCGTGCTGAAAGTCGCCCGCGAGAAGGCGAAACGCGGGCTGTTCCCGTAAGGCGACGATTGCTTGGGTGCGCGTCACGATTGTGGGTAGACGGTTTGTCTACAGTCTTCGTTTTCAACCCCAACGGGGTTGTTCCATTAGCCCAGGGTTGCGGACCGAAGGTCCGACACCCTGGGAACCAGCACCCAACACCAACCGACTTCCTGGTGGTGGAAGCTTCCCAGGGTAATCGTCGCAAAGCCTCCTCAACCCTGGGCTAATGGAACGACCCCGTTGGGGTCGAAAACCAGTCTTCTGCAACAGTGAACAAATATCCCACCAACTCCCGTGTCGCGCTCCCCGCCACTTTTTCTGCTTCTTCACGCTTGCGGTCTGTCACGATCCTGGTTATACGCCCCGCTCACATTTTGAGTCATGACTGTTGAACGCCGTGGTTGGGGGCCGGTGGGGTGCGTGGGGGACGTGCCTTGCCAGAATCTGTCGCCACTCACGGAATTGGCCCACGTTGGGAAAAACCCAACATGGACCCGCAGGGGGGTAGGGTGCATGGCGGTCACCACGATGGATCCATTGATCCGGGGTATTGTTCGGGACGAATCGTTAACACGGGGGTTGGGGGATGAAGAAGCTCGCATGTTGGTGGATTGGGTAGTCGATTGGGCGGAACTGCTCGCGGAGGCCGCACAGAGCGACGACGATGCTCAGGCGCTCTTGGGCCGCCTCAGCCGGCGTGGCAAGGCAATTGGTCGCTTCGTCCAGCTTTGGACGGACGATCGAACTCGGGGGTCTGCCGCGCAGCTTGCGGCCACGGAACGGTTCGCATGGCCGTTGCCGAATCACCGGCTTGAAGCCCCGGACTTGATGCACCACATCTTGACTTGGGAGAATTCGCACCACCCCCAGTAACGTGTCTCGTCTTAATGGGGTGCATCGAATTCTGAGGTTGAATCGACCGATGCCGTACAATGGGTTGCGTTCTGTTGGGTAATCCAGCGAAGTCCTACCAGTGACGCCAGGGGATGCTGAGAAGTTTCCCCACAAAATAGCCTGTTTTACTTCAGTTCATTGCCCGGCGCACTAATCATGCTACAGATCACTTGCCAAGTGGCGGGCGATGGGAGTATGATGATGCGGATTTTATTGATTCTACGGAAGCACGGGTTACACCCGAGGAAGACGCCGTGAGCACGAATACCCCGGAAGCGGCGACTAAGAATAAGTACCATCGCCAAATTGACGATGCCTTTGAAGAAGCCTCCAAATTGGCCGGCTCGAATCTCGCGCCGACGGAGTTCTATGAACAGTTTCTGAATCGGGCGCTCACGGCCATTGATGCACCCGCCGGTGTGGTGTGGTTGCGGACTCCGCAAGGGTTCTTGCAAATCGCCTGTCAGGTGAATCTGGACAAAGTGGGACTCGACGCCAAGCGTGGTGGGCGGCAGTGCCACAACGAGATTCTGCGACAAGTCTTCCAGTCGCAGCCGGCTCGCCCCACAATGGTCGAACCCCAAGGTCGCCTAACAGGGGTGACCGTCGAACCGGGTGCGGTGCCTGCTGCCAACCTCACGGATTACTACGCCCTGTTCGCGCCGATCATTCAGCAAGATAAGACCGCGCTCGGCTTGCTGGAAGTCTTTCACGACCCCGCCCTCGACCCGCGGATGTATCAGACGTTCCTGCAGTACACCGTGCAAATGGCGGGGTATGCGTCGCAGTACCACTCGTTCAGCAACTCGCGCCAGGCGAGTGGCTTGGAGAAAGTCTTCACGCAAATCGAATCCTTCGCCAAGCAAATCCACAGCAGCTTGAACCCCACGGAAGTGGCGTATCACGTTGCGAACGAGGGTCGGCGGATCATCGAGTGTGACCGGCTGTGTGTCGGTGTCCGCCACGGCAAAAAAGTGACGGTCGAAGCCGTTTCCGGGGCGGACGTTGTTGAAAAAGCGAGTACCCACGTCCGCCGCATGAAGAACCTGTTCGACGCGGTGCTGAAGTTCGGCGACAAGCTCGTTTATCGCGGCACGAAAGACGAAGGGCTGCCGCCCGATTTGTCCCACGCACTCGACGAGTACCTGAACGAAAGCCAGCCGAAATTGCTCGTGGTGATGCCGATTCGGGACGACCGCGAAAAGGACAACGGCAAGCCGGCCCGGTCCATCATTTTGATGGAAAGCTTCAACCCACCCGAGCAAGTGGAGCCGCTGATTTCCCGACTCGACGTGGTCTCCAAACATGCATCGGGGGCACTTTACAACGCCGCCGAACTGAAGCGGATTCCGTTCCGGTTCATCTGGTCGCCGATCACGAAGCTTCAAGAACTCCTCGGCGGCAAAGCCCGCTTCTACACGATCCTGGGCGCGATCGCCATCGTGCTATTGGCCGTCATGATGGTGCTGGTGCCGTACCCGCTCAAGATGCCTGCCAAGGGCGAGTTCCTGCCGAAGCAAACGGTCTACATCTTCCCGCCGAACGACGGCCAAGTGAAGACGATTGAGAAGAAACCCGGTGAACGGGCGAAATCGGGTGAGTTGTTAGTCACGCTAACTAGTCCCGATTTACAGTCGAAATACACTGCTGCCGAAGCGGAGGCACTCGGTGCTGAACGGTCCATACAAGACTACAATGGTTTACTTGCGAAATCGGGTAACACAACGGACCAAGAGTCTGGAATTACACGCGAACTGACCAAGCTTCACAGTACCGCCATCAGGGGTCGTAATACCTGCGAAGACCTCAGAAGGCTGTACAACTTCACGGGTTCGGCGGGATTGTTTCATTCGCGTGCACCAAACTTGGCCCCTGGCACGCCGGGGGATTGGCAAGTTCTCAGTGCGGACAATAGCACCGAGTTACTTAATCGCAACGTTCGCGGCAGCGAACCCTTGATGCGGTTGGGTGCCGTCGATGGCCCGTGGCGAGTCGAGTTGAAGATCCCGCAACGCAACATTGGTCACGTGGCACGGGCTTTTGCTAACAACGGATTTCACAAGAAGGACGCCGCTGGCAAGAAGTATCTGGATGTCGATTTGTTGCTCACGAACAAAGCCGATACGAGTTTCCCCGGTCGTCTTTACGAAGAAGACATGGCCAAAGAAGCGGTGCCGAACCGCGACGACCACAACGATCAAGAGCCGATCATGATCGCTTACGTTCGGGTGAACCTGGAGGAATTCGGCGCGGCCGG
>JANLRE010000771.1:0-11510 GCA_031368205.1 Fimbriiglobus sp.
ATCGCGTGCCAGTGGTCCGGCGTGGCGATCAGAACCGCGTCGATGTCTTTCGATTCGAGCAGCTTGCGGTGGTCACTAAAACTGACCGGCACTTTCCCGGTCGTCTTTTCGACTTCCCCGGACGCGGCCTTCAGGTGCTTCGTATCAACGTCACACACCGCCACCACGGAAGCGGTCGGCAGCTTCATCAACTCTTTCATGTTCGCCACGCCCTGCCCGCCGACGCCGATAAACCCAATGCGCACCTTCTCACTCGGCGACACATCGGCAGCGAACGTGGCCCGATAAAGACTCGGCGGAATGGCGAGTATGGCACCACCCGCAATACTGGTCCGCAAGAAGTCGCGGCGGTTGGTTGAAGACAGGCGCGGCATGACAGTGGCTCCGAATTGGGAAAGGCGGCATGACGGTATCTTGCTGCGTTTTGCGCCAAGATGCAACCATAAGTTTTCACAGCGACCAGGGTGCAACTCAATTCGCCGAGAGCAGTCAAGCAATTGCTTTTGTGGCTAGAATAATTCAATACGTTGCCTAGGATGGGGTTTTGCTGCATGTATCGGTTCACCAGACTTTGCGGTTGACGGGTGGCACCATGACGGAAGCGGATTGGTTGAGAGGCAAAGATCCGGAAGGGATGCTACTGCGGATCGGCGACCGGCTGTCGGCACGGCAGTGGCATTTGCTGGCGTGTGTGATGACCCGGCGCGTCTGGGACATGCTCCCGGACGGGCCACTGCGTGCGGCCATCGAATGGTGCGAGCACAACCCCGGCACAACCCACACCCATGCGGACCTACTGAAGTGGGTTGACAACCGCGAAGCGGCCACCGAAGCCGCGCAAGAAATCGCCCGGCACGTTCAACGGGAGATCGTCCGCACCGCCGACCCGGACGCGGACCCCGAAAGTTTTCAGCACACCGACGACCGCAAAACCCACCCCGCCGCCCCACTCTTTCAAGCCGCCTGCCGGTACGCGGGCAACTCCGTGGAGGGCGCTGCGGAAGCGGTGATGAACGCCTCGGCGGTCGTGGCGGCGTTGATACAAATGCCACCGGGACCGGAACAATTAGCGGTGGTTCGGCGGCAAGTAATTGAAGCCAGCCGGATTCGGGCCGCGTCCAGTCTTCATGCGTCGTCGGCGCTGAAGTTAAAAGCCGCCGGGGACGAAGCCGCCGATCAAGACAACCGCCGTAACATCAACCTACGCTACGCAACCGCACTGCAAATTGTGACCAAAGAAGACGAATCGGGGGCGATCCGGCACGGGGATTTGGAAGAGCAAAAGCAGAACTCCGACCGCAAAGCCGTCGTGCGATTCCTGCACGACATGGTCGGGAACCCCTTCAAGCCCTACCGATTTGAACCCAACTGGCGAACGTCCACCGTGGTCGGATTGGCGCAAGCGATTTATGCCCAACGCGACTTCCAGGACATGCCGATCTTGGCCGACGCGCTGCTCGATGCGGATTGTGATGAAGAAGCCGTCCTACGCCATTGTCGCGGGACCGAAGCCCACGCCCCGGACGGTCCCGCCCACACACGCGGGTGCTGGGTCATTGACTTGATCCTGGAACAAGAGGCCGCGTTCTTTTCTGCCCCCCTGCTCACGGACCCACTGCCCAAACCCGTCGCCCCGCCACCCAAACCCAAGTCCGGCGCGGCCGGATGGGATCGCCTCTTCCAAGCCCTTCAAGACGCCGACGACGACAAGGAATGAGCGGTCCGGTTGCGGTTGTCGAAGATGTAGTAGACGGGTTCGCTGTGACGACTTTTGGCGAGGGTCTCGGCAGTCACAGTGTTGCCGTGACCGTAGGCGTGATGGACACTTCCCGTTGCGGTAGTTGATTTGCGAATCACGCCCACTTTCGTGAACCCGGCCCGCTCGAAGAACGGGTTGGCGTGGCCCATCGCGGTCAAAGTTTCGATCCAATCGATGGGGCAGAGTTCGCAACAGCGCCGCACGAACGCCGCCGCAATCCCGGCACCGCGATACGTCGGGTGAATCACGACGCGCTGCAACAACCAGAGTTGGTGGTTCAGCGAAGTCAGCGCGACGCGGCTGCGTGGGTTTTTCAGCCCGAAGAATTGCGACCGCAATTTCAGCGACGCGGCCGGGGCACTGAACACGCAGATGCCGACGGGTTCGGCGTCGTACCACAGCACAATCACCCGGCGTGTGAAGGCGAGGTGATGGCTACGGTAATGCCACCGAGCGAAGTACGGCCAATCGCACCGGGTGCCGTCCGACAGCCAAAACTCGCCGGCAAAGCTGACCCATTTTTTTTTTACGTCCCGTCGCTCCACTTCGATGTGGCCGTCACCCAAACATCGCACGTGAACATCCGGGTTCAAGTCGTCTAGCAAGTCTTCGTGCGTCGTCGCGCACAAGACGCCGACACCGGAGCGGGTTGCCAACTTCCGCAAGTTGAACGCAACCACCTTGGCCAACGTCCGGTCCAGAATCGCGCCGAATTCATCGAGGAGAATAGGGATAGGGGCGAGGAGTGAGGGGTGAGCAGGACGAGGTAAAGTGTGGAGGGCGAAGGCGATTCGGAAACGGTAGCGTTGGCCGTCGGACAGTTCGGAAGGGGTTCGCAACAGTAGGCGGGCTTCGGAAAGCCCGCATGCGGCCAAGGCGTTCAGGCGTTCTTCGATCGTGCCGGTCAGGGCTTCAATCAGTGGCACATCGGGCAGTGTCAACGCGGTGACATCAACCGCGCCGAGTTGCCGCCCCACTTCGCGCATCAGCGACGACTTGCCACTTCCGGACGGGCCGGTGATCAGCACGACATCGCTGGGTTGAATGTCGAGCGTTACATTTTCCGCGACGATGTGCGGCGCTTCGACCTCCGATAGCCCGAACAAATCCGCCACTTGCGAGGTCATCAAACTCCGCTTGGCCGAGCGAAACGGAAACGCAATCGTAATCGGTTGGAGCATAAATCACCTTGGTTGGTTAGATGAAAACGGATTTCTCGTTGAGAAAAAGCGTCAGACCCAGATTCGCGGATCGGAGCGGTTGAAGAGGTACTCGGTGCCGGTTGCGGCGGCATCGACCAGGTCATCGTGCGGAGCAAACGGGAACGTCGTCATCTCGTCGAACAACTCGCGTTGGCTGGCCTCGACACTGCGCGTTGAACTGCCTTTAAGCCGCAGCAAGCCGTTTTGTACCGTGACGCTGAACGCGGCGATTCGGGCGGCCTTGCTGCGACTTTGCGTGATCCCTTTCACACGGGGGCCGAATCGGGCGTGGCGAATCAGTAAATCGCGGATGCCGGCGAACGCGGCGTTGCTTTCAAACAGGATCGCATCGGGTTGCCAAGTTCGGTCGAAGTCGTCGATGAGTGCGACCAGTTCGGGCGTCGGAACTCGCCGTCCGATTGCCGCGAGGCAATCGACCGTTCCCGCACGTCGCCCCAATACCACGAGTGCGGAAGCATCCGCGATCGCCTTCGCCGACACAGCGGGATCGACCGAAAGCACCACGGCTTCGTATGCGGCGCGCGGAATCTCTTCGGTCCAAAATTGCACCCACTCCGGATGAATCGTCACCTCGCCATCATCAATCGGTTGTAGCCGATAACCCCGAGCGAACGACGACGCGCCAATTTCTTTCAACCGCGTGGCGAGCTTTTCGGGCGGCCACTTCTGCGGCCAAACACTTTCGAGATTCGGCCCGACCGCCCGACGAAAGAGGGCATACGCGGGGTTCACTTTGAGGTGCGCGTTCAGATCATCCGCGTGCCACGGCGTACACAATCCCCAGAACCGCCCGTCCGGTTCCAGGAGGTTCATCAGGTTGTTGTGGAAGTAATCCTTGACCCGTTCCCGGTCGGCGCGGCTGTGCAGAGATCGCACATCGACGATGTCGTCACACACCAACAAATCCGCCCGCGCACCTGTCGCCCCGGCACCCACGCCGAACGCGGAGACACTGGGACCGATGACGTTCGCAGGGCGATCAATCGTGAACGCTTCCGCCGCCCACGGTTCCCGCCGAACGAGTGCTGGAAAGATCAACGGCAGCTTCGCGTTCCGTTCAATGCAGTCGCGCAAGAACCGGCTCCGTTCCGCCGCAAGGCCGTCGGTCGCACACACCAACTTCACCCGCAACGCTGGGTTGTGCCCGAGTTCCCACAGGATGCGGGCGCACACCTGCACGCTTTTGCCGTGGTCGCGGGGAAGTTCGATCAAGGCTTTGCGATGAAGCGTAAGAAATGCTTGCAATTCGCGGTGAATCGTCGCTTGGCGGAGGGGCTTGTTCGTGGAGTCCGTGAAGCAGAATTCGACGAACGAGTCGGGCGAATTAGCAGCCCGCTTCAGGTTGCGGAGCATCATCAAGTTGGCTTGGAGTGACCGGCTTGGGAAGGTGTTCGTCGGTAAGCGTTTGGATTTCTTCATCGCTGAGGGTCTCCAAGTAGAGTGCGATGCGGTGGTGAATCGTCGGCGGTTTCGCGGGCTTCTTGCTGGCAGGTTTCTTCTGCTTCGCCATGCGAAACTGGATCAACTTTTGGGCGGCATCGCGGCTCGATTTTTCGTCCTCGGACCGAAGCTGTTTTCGCAGCGTCAACACGGACTCCGCCGTCGCGTCCGTTAGCAACTGCCGCTCCGCAATTCGGAACGCACGCTTCCAAATCACGGGATACTCCGCAGGCCACCGTCGGACCGTAGCGACCGCCCGTTCGACATCCGTCGCAACCATCTCCCACGACGCCCCACCCGCCCGCAGCTCCGCCGCCTTCTGAACCAACAGCGTGAGCGCCGCATTGATTTTCTTCGGGACCATGTTGCACCGGGGGTGATGAGCAATAGTGAATATGTGTACACTCAATGAATACACACACATGGCACCCTGTCAAATCACGAACGAAAAACAGCACACGTTGTCCGCTCGCGGGGGTGGCCGCGCGGGGTGACTGCTGGCTATCTTCTGTAGGGTGGGCGGAACTCCGATGCGTCCATTTGTCGAACCCACCTGAAGAAAGTGCCAATGCTTCCTGCAACTGCCCCGAGTACCCCGCCCGACGCCATCCCGGACAAGGCCAAACGCTCCGCCATGTTCATTGTTTTTCTGGTCGTGTTCATTGATTTGCTCGGCTTCGGGATCGTGCTGCCACTGTTGCCCCGGTACGCAAAGCTGTTTCTCGAAGGCTACTCGGACACGGAAAAGGGCGCGATCATCGGCGGGCTTTTCTCGTCGTTCTCGCTGATGCAGTTCATCTTTTCGCCGATGTGGGGCCGCGTGTCGGACCGCATTGGCCGACGGCCAATTTTGATGATCGGGTTACTCGGGTCGGTGATCTTCTACGGCCTCTTCGGCTACGCCTCGACGTTGACGGCGGAGATGGCCACGCTCGCACTCTTGCTGTTGTTGCTGTCGCGGGTGGGGGCTGGAATTGCCGGCGCGAGTGTGGGCACGGCAGCGGCTGTGATCGCCGATTGCACCACGCCGGAGAAACGGGCCAAGGGCATGGCGCTCATCGGTGCCGCGTTCGGGATCGGCTTCACGTTCGGGCCGCTGATTGCTTACGCCTCACTGACTTTCTTCGACAAGCAACCGTGGGCGCCCGGCGTCGCGGCGTCGGCGTTATCGTTACTGGCCCTGATTCTCGCCGCGCTCTTGCTACCGGAAACGCTGAAACCCGGACCAAAACCGCCACGCGAGTTCTTCAGCTTGAATCGCACGAAACAAGTTTTGCAGATGCCAACCGTCGGGTCGTTGGTGCTGATTTACTTCTTGGTCATCTTCGCGTTCGCCAACTTTGAAAGCACGTTGGCACTGTTCACGCAAGACGCCTTCGCCATGTCCGACGATCAAAACTTCTTGGTCTTCGCGTTCATCGGCTTCGTGCTGACGGTGGTTCAAGGTGGGATTTATCGCCCGCTGGCGGGCAAGCGGTCCGAAATTGCGTTGATGAAATTTGGCATCGGGATGATGCTCGGCGGCCTCGGCGGACTGGCCGCAGTTGCGGCGATATCCTACTACTGGCGAACCGTGAGCGGCATGGAACCGCTGTTCTACGTGACGGTCGCAATCGCGGTAGCGGGGTTTGCGTTTGTGAACCCGTCCGTCTCCGCGCTCGTGTCCAAACGGGCGGACCCGTCACGCCAAGGCGAAGTCCTCGGCGTCAACCAAGCGTTCGCATCGCTGGGCCGCATCTTCGGCCCGTTCCTCGGGAGCATTATCTTCTACCAGAACCCGTCGCGCGTGTTGCCGTACCTCGTCGCGTCGGGAGTGCTGCTCGTCGTGATCGGCTTGTTGCCACGAATCAAAACGCCGAAATGACAGTCGCCATGCGTGTCCCCCGTCGTGTTGCGATTCTGAAGCCGAGTGCGCTCGGGGACATTGTCCACGCCTTGCCGGTGTTGTCCGCATTGCGAGCGGAGTGGCCGTCGGCGCACATCACTTGGGTGGTGAATCGCGCGTTTCAACCGCTTCTGGTTGGGCATCCGCACCTGAACGAGACGATGATTTTCGATCGCGCTGCGTACAAGAAAAGCCTGCTGCGGGCCGCATCGTACTCGGTCGAGTTCATTAACGAATTGCGACGACGGCGCTTCGATCTCGTGCTGGATTTACAAGGGTTGCTACGGACCGGCTTGATGTGTGCGGCCACAGGAGCGCCGGTGCGAATCGGCTTTGCGAACGCGCGGGAAGGGAGTCGGCATTTCTACACGCACCGTGTGGACGTGCCGGACGCGGACCGGATTCATGCGGTGGAACGCTATTGGCGAATCGTGGAACGGTTGGGTGCCGGGCAGCGAAAAATGGAGTTTCATGTTCCGCTACAGCACTGTGAACTTGAAGCCGCGCAACATGAACTTGCCGACCTCCCTCGCCCGTGGGTTGCCATTGCCGCTGGTGCCCGATGGCTAACGAAGCGGTGGCCGATTGCCCACTTTGCGGCGTTGGCCAACCAGATGTTCCACGCCTACGGCGGCTCCGCGATCCTGGTCGGGGCACCGGATGACAATGCGTTGTCACTCGACTTATCGAAGCAACTCCGCGGCCCGTTTCGGGATTTAACCGGGCAAACATCCTTGCCGCGTCTCGCCGCTGTCCTAGCAAAAAGTGACGTGATGCTGGCGAACGACACCGGGCCGTTGCACTTGGCAGCGGCGCTCGGGCGGCCTTGCGTGGCACCGTACACCTGCACGAAAGTAACGCTGCACGGCCCGTTCGGTAGCATGGCCGGGGGCATCGAAACCAGCGTGGCGTGTCGGGGCAGCTACTTGCGCGAGTGTCCCAACGGGTTGATTTGCTTTGCGGATTTGTCACCCGATAAACTGTGGGCGCCGCTTCAAAACGCCATCGAATTAGGAGCGAAACAGCGATGCGATTGATCCTGGCCAGCGGTTCGCTTGGTCGCCGTGAGTTGATGAAACTGCACGGTTACACCTTTGATGTGATGCCGTCGAACATCCCCGAACCCACCGAAGCCCGCCTCGGCGACTGTCGGCACTACGTTGGCGAACTGGCGTGGCTGAAGGCAGAGGCGATCGCGCCAACCATCGACCAAGGCATCGTCATCGCAGCAGATACCGTGGGGTGGCTGCACGGCAAAGTCGTCGGCAAGCCGGACGACGAAGCGGACGCGCGCCGCATCATCACATCCCTTTCCGGCACCGTTCACGAACTGTGGACCGGCGTGTGCCTGTGGGTGCGTCCTGGCGATTGGCAATTTACCTGGCAAGAAGTCAGCCGCGTCCACATGAAGCCCTTCACGCCATCCGAAATCGAGGCGTACTTGAAAACCCGCAAGTGGGAAGGCTGCTCCGGCGCCTACTCCATCGAGATGCCCAACGACCCGTACATCACCGTCGTCGAAGGCAGCACCAGCAACGTCATCGGCCTCCCGATGGAGTCGCTGGCAAAGGCGCTGACGTGGATCGAAACATTACCAATGTAACAAAGAATTTCACCACTGAGGGCGCGGAGAGGCACAGAGAAATCTCATGCAAAATCTTTTGGGTTTCTCCGTGGCTCTCCGTGCCCTCTGTGGTGAATCGGATTTTCGGAGACGATCCCGTTCACTTCATGTACTTCTCGAACCACGCGAGATCCCACTCCATTTTGGCCTTGCGGTTGGAGAGTTTCGTCAGGCCGTGCGGCTCGCCGGTGTAGACGATCAGTTCGGTGGGCACGTTGCGGTACTCCTTCAGGGCGCGGTACAACATGCGGCTGTGGCCGGGCGGGCAGCGGTCATCGGCGCCGCCGACGTGGATGATGGTTGGGGTGGTCACGTTGCCGAGGCCGTAGGTCGGTGAGGATTTTTTGTAGAGTTCGGGTTGTTCCCACGGCAGCCCTTTTTTGAACACCTTCGGGTAAGCCGGTTCGTCGTTGAAGCCCCACTCCGAAACCGTGTCCACAATCCCCGCCCCGCTACTGGCTGCTTTGAATTTGATCGGCGAATCTTTGAGCGTGATCAGGCAGTTCGTCAGGTAGCCGCCGTTGCTCCAGCCCATCACCCCGACGCGGTTTTCGTCCGCGATGCCTTCTTTGACCAGATGTTGAATCCCCGCCAAGATGTCCTTCACTTCCACGTCGTTTTCACGGCCGATCAGGTCGGTCACGAACTGATCCCCGTAGCCGGTGCTGCCGCGATAGTTCGGGAACAACACCGCGTAGCCTTTCGCCGCAAAGTACAGCCGGCCGTTGTGCGGGTCAAAGTTCTGGTCCGCTTTCGTGGCCGTCGTTGGTCCGCCGTGAATGCCCACGACGAGCGGAAGTTTATCGCCCTTCTTGTACCCGAACGGCAACTCCAACACGCCGCCCACTTCGGCGCCATCGGGTGCCTTCCAGGTGATATGCTGCACGGTCGGCAGCTTCCAAGTTTTGGTGTGCGGGTTGGGATCAACGAGCGGGTTGACTGTGCTCAGCGAAGTCGTTAACACCGGCATCGACGTAAGTGAACTCAGGATCAACACGGATTGATCGCCACTGTCCGTGCGATCGAAGCCCAGCACGTTTTTGCCCGGTTCAATTTTCAGCGTGGCGACGACCGATGCCCCGTTCGCCACGAAGTTCCCCATCGTGCCGTTCTTTTCGCTCAAGCCAACCAGTGCATCGTTTGTCCACTTCAGCGGTGCGCCGAGACCGCGACCGTACCCGGCGACTTCCCACTTGTTGTCGCGGTTCAAGCGCGTCACGTCCCAGCCTTCGGTGCGGGCGACGCCCAGGATAATCTCGGCGGGGTAGGCGTCGTGAACGGCGGTGAACGCGAACTTCTTGCCGTCCGGACTCCAGCATAAATTCTCCAGCCACGCATGGGGCGACGAGGCTTTGGTGCGGTAAACATCCGTGGGCGGGGTGGTGACCTTGCCGCCTTGCCACACATCGACGCGGCTTTCGCCTTCGCTCTTCACGACACTGTCATCGAACGCGGAGATCATCGCAACCCGCGCCCCATCTGAGGTGACGGCGAATTCGCGGATGTACCGTTTGTCGTCGATCACCCGTTCGGTGCGCCACGTTTGCAGATCGAGTTTGTGCAACTCGCTGATCTTGCGAATGCCGTGGCCGTACTCGACCTTGCCGAACTTCTCGCGGAGCTTCGCAAAGTCGTCGGCGTCGGCGTAGTCCTTGGTTTTCGTGAGGTAGATCGCGTCCGCTTTCGCCGCGTAGTCGTAACTGCTGATGCCGCCGTCGAGCTTGGTGATAGCTTTGAAATCGCTGCCGTCGGCGTTGACCTTCCAGACTTGGGTAGTGCCGTCGAACGGCGGTTTCTTCTCGGCTTCATGCTTGCGATTGCCAAGGAAGTAAAGGGCTTTGCCGTCGGCGGACCACTTCGGGTGGCGGTCATTGGCCCGATCCCCGGTCAACCGCATCGGCTTGCTTTTGCCATCGACTGTGACCACCCAAAGATCGGTCTTGCGGCTGTCGTCGGACTTGTCCCAACGCCCCTCGCAGTAGGCCACGTGCTTGCCATCCGGTGAAAGGGCAACCTCCGTGATCCCGGCTAACGTGACGTAATCCTCCGGCGTCACGTCGTGGGTCCGGTCATCCGCAGAGACCGTAACGGGGAGCATGAAAGCCAACACCAGCGGAAACAGCATTGCACGCATGAAGCACCTGCATGGGGTCTGGAAATCGGTCGGCTTGTAAGCCTAACGATGGAAGTGAGATATTCTAACCGGATACGCGAAGTTCTCCACTCACAACCTCGGAGCGATTGATGTCCGTGATTCAAGCTTATGCTGCTCATCAAGCCAAAGGCGAGTTGACAAAGATTTCCTACGAGCCGGGGCCGCTCGGCGAGGAACACGTTGAAATTGCCGTGTCGCATTGCGGAATTTGCCACAGCGATTTGTCGATGCTTGATAACGAATGGGGCATGAGCGGTTATCCCTTCGTGCCGGGGCATGAGGTCGTTGGCACCATCGTCGAAGCCGGTGCCCGCGTGAAGAACGTCAAGAAGGGGGACCGCGTCGGGCTGGGGTGGTATTCGCAAAGTTGCATGAGTTGCAAGCAATGTTTGGGCGGCGACCAAAACTTGTGCGCCACTGCGGTGGCAACAATTGTCGGGCGGCACGGTGGGTTCGCGGACCGGGTACGGGCGCACTCGGCCTGGACCACGCCGATCCCCACCGGTGTCGATCCGGCCAAAGCCGGGCCGCTGTTCTGTGGCGGGTTAACGGTGTTCAACCCGTTCGTACAGTTCGATGTTCGCCCGACCCATCGTGTCGGCGTCGTCGGCATCGGCGGACTGGGCCACATGGCGTTGCAGTTCGCCAACAAGTGGGGCTGTGAAGTCGTGGCGTTCAGTTCGTCGCCGGGCAAAACGGACGAAGCGAAAAAGTTGGGCGCGCACCACGTCGTCAACTCCCGCGACGATGCCGCGATGGCCAAACTGGCTGGCTCGTTGGACTTCATTTTGGTGACCGTTAACGTGGCGTTGAATTGGCCCGCTTACATCCAAGCCCTCGCGCCGCGTGGCCGATTGCACTTGGTGGGTGCGGTCGCCGAACCGATCCCGGTCGCCGCCTTCCCGATGATCTTGGGGCAGAAGTCGCTGTCCGGGTCGCCGACCGGCAGCATGACCACCGTGGCAACCATGCTCGATTTCTGCGCCCGTCACCAGATCGCACCCGTCACCGAGTTTTTCCCGATGACGAAAGTCAACGACGCCATCGCCCACCTGCGCTCCGGCAAAGCCCGCTACCGGATCGTGCTGACGAACTAAGCGAAAAAGCGGTAGGGGGGGGAGTGAGAAAGGTCTGGCATATGATTTCGATTGGTTTTTCGGCCCTGAAAGGGACGTGCTGTCAGCCCAGGGCCATGCCCTGGGAACCATTGAAGGGACGGTTCGTTCGGTGAGATGCCGATGGGCGTGCGCCGTCACGACACGAAAAATAACCCGATCGTTGCCCGGCCCCCAGGGCATGGCCCTGGGCTGACAGAACGGCCCCTACAGGGCCGAATACCAAGAGAAATCCCTACTTGGCGGTCCAGATTTCTTTCGTGTTATTCGTCTGATTCGTGGTGAAAGGTATTCTCCGGGAATCATGGC
>JANLRE010000797.1:0-3014 GCA_031368205.1 Fimbriiglobus sp.
CATCTCTCGCTAACGTGTCGAAGATCAGCCATTCCAGCAAACTCGCCAGCACGAAAGCGGGGATCACCCAAGGCGTTTCCGTTCGCATCGTGTCCGGGATGACTTGGAACGCAACGAAAACTAACGCGGCCAATCGTGGAAGCCAGACCACGAGATGGAGTAACCCCGGACGATCAACGACAGTCTGCGCAGCCAACATGGAGAACCAACGGGACAGTAGTCCAACGATTACTAGCAGCAGCGCTGCACGGGGAAGCTGATGCCACGACGGTACGTCCGCCACCCACGGCATGGGCGATTCACGGTAGTGATTCCCGACCGCGATTCCCGCGACGATCGCTATCGCCGAACCCATCGCAGCAGCCCACCGCCCCAAAATCAGAATTAACGCAAACACTAGTGCTGCCGCTCCGGCGGCGGGGAACATCATCGCTTGCAGGGCTTCGAGAACGTCTTGGGTTGGCGGAAGTGGTGGCATGAAAGGCACTCGGCGGTTGCCAAAAACGATAGGCGGGGCGATGCCCCGCCTATCGTGTCATTTCATCGAATTACTTCTTGGTGCTAATTTCCACCTTGAGTGCGACCTCTTCGTCAATCTTTCCTTTGCCGAAGACCATGCCCCAATCGGTGCGGTTGATTTTGAAATCGCTTTTGAGGGTCAAGGCATCGCCTGCAACGCTCACCGTCGATGGCATCACAACGGGCTTGGTTTTGCCGAGCATTGTCAGTTCACCTGTGAGGGTGTAACCCTTTTCGGCTTTCTCAACCTTGGTCACTTTGAACGTCGCTTTTGGGTGGTTGTTCACATCAAAGAAGTCGGCCCCTTTCAAGTGACCCGTCAGTTGATCGTTATCGCTGAAGATCGACTTCACGTCGATCGAGACATCAATCTTGAGCGTCGTCAGGTCGGTCCCGTCCACTTTGGCGGTGCCGGTCACGGTCTTGAAGCCGCCGGCGTGCTTGCCATCGGGCTTCTTGCCGACGAACGTGATCTTGGTGTTTTCGCCGGTGAGCTTGAAGTCGGCGGCAAATACCGGGGACGCAATTAGTGCCGCAACAGCCACGGTAAACAGAGCGCGAATCATCGGAACAACCTCCAGGAGACGGGACGCCAACACCTGCAACCAACGACACTGTGTTGCAGTTGAGTCAACTGTACGCACGATACCGGGCAACGGTGTAGAGGCTTTCACGAAACTTTCATGGCGGTCGATTATTTTCGCTTCACGATCTTCAACTTGACCTTGTCCACGATGAACGTTTTATCCCCCGCCGCAGCGAATCGCACTTTGAGTTTTCGCAGGGCACCAAACCCGTTCACGTCCAGGATTTGCCCGATGCCGTACTCCTCGTGTTGGACGACTTGCCCGGTCTCATAGTCGTTCTCGACGCCGTCTGGGATCTTGGGTTTGATCGGCTTCATGGGTGACAAGCCGGGGCGGGATCCGTACCCGGCGGCGCTGGCCGTGCTACCGACTTTGCCGCGCCATTCGTCGATGGCCGCCCGTGGGAAGTTGCGTGATGCGGACGAGTCTTGGTGTTCCACTTCGCGCGGCAGTTCTTCGAGAAACATACTCGGCACGGCGTACAGCGATTGCCCGCGAAACTCGCGCATCCGGCTGTGGCACAGGTACAGTTCCTTCATCGCGCGGGTCATGCCGACGAAGCAGAGGCGGCGTTCCTCTTCGACGTCTTCTTCTTTGCCCAAGCTGCGTTCGTGCGGCAACAGCCCCTGTTCAACGGCCAGCAAATAGACGATCGGGAACTCCAACCCTTTCGCGGCATGGAACGTCATCACCGAAACATGGTCGGCGCTTTCATCCCAGCTATCGACATCGGACGCCAACGTAATCTGTTCGAGGAAATCCCCGAGCGCGCGGCTGTTGTCCTCGTCGTAAAATTGCTTCGCTGCTGTGATGAGTTCTTCGATGTTCGCCAACCGCTCCGCGTCGTCGTCCTCGGCGGAATCGGCGAGCATTTTTCGATAGCCGGTTTTATCGAGAACGAGCCGGATTAGGTCATGAAGCGGTTGATCCATCTGGGTGCGGAGGTCGGCGAGCAGGCGGTAGAAGTCGCGTAGTCCTGTGGCGGCTTTGCCCTTAATCTCCGGGATTTTCTGCACCTGCGACGTGGCGACCAGCAAGCCGATGTCGTTGTCGTTGGCGTACTGTTGCAGTCGATCCATCGACACTTTGCCGATGCCACGGGGCGGTTCGTTGACGACCCGCAAGAAGCTGATCGTGTCTTGCGGGTTCACCAGCAACCGCAGGTACGCCAGCACGTCGCGGTTCTCTTTTCGCTCGAAGAACGCTAGCCCCTTCACGATTTGGAACGGCACGCCGTGCTTCACGAACGCCGATTCGAGTGACCGCGTTAGGGCGTTGATCCGTAGGAAAATCGCGTGGTCCCGGTACCGCGCCCGCCCCGCTTTCACCGCTTCCTTGATCCGCACAACGACCCCTTCCGCTTCATCGAGACCGTTCTCGAACGTCAATACCCGAACGGGATCGCCTTCGGGGTTCTCGGTAATGAGCGTCTTTTTCTTGCGCTGCTTGTTGTTGTCAATCAGCACGCTGGCCGCGTGCAAAATCGCCTTGGTGCTGCGGTAGTTCTGCTCCAGGGTAATCACGCGGGTGTCCGGGAAGTCCCGTTCAAAATCGAGAATGTTCTTGATGTCCGAACCACGCCATTTGTAGATCGACTGGTCCGGATCGCCCACGACGCACAAGTTCGGGTAGCGGATCGACAAGCGACGTGCAATTTCGTATTGGGCTTGGTTCGTGTCCTGGTACTCGTCGATCAGGATGTACTCGAAGCGCCGGTCGAGATCGGCCCGCAGTTCTTCGTTGATCTTCAAAAAGAGGGCGGGGAGGTACAACAAGTCGTCGAAGTCCATGCCGTTGGCGGCGCGGAGTTTCTTTTCATAGATGTGGTAAATCTTCGCCACGGTTTGGCTGAAGAAATCGCCCGCCGTTTGGTCGTAGAGCTTCGGCGTCAGCAGTTGGTTTTTCGCC
>JANLRE010000895.1:0-2658 GCA_031368205.1 Fimbriiglobus sp.
GGTTGGCTTCGACTGCTCATGGACTGTCCTTACATCGCGCCGACTGTCAGCCGTGCCCGTGCCTCTTCCTTCTTGGCTTGCCGATGGAGCAGGGATGCCCCGACGAAATCGCGGAACAGCGGGTGGGGTTCGGTTGGCTTCGATTGGAACTCGGGATGACTTTGCACCGCAACGAACCACGGGTGACTGGGTAGCTCGATCACTTCCACAAGTGCGCCGTCCGGGCTGGTTCCGGAAATGACCAACCCGGCGGCTTCGAGTTGTGCCCGATAGTCGTTGTTCACTTCGTAGCGGTGCCGGTGGCGTTCGGAGATGTGCGGCGATTGATAGGCGTTGTAGGCTTTCGTACCGGGGACCAGTTTGCAGTCATACGCCCCGAGTCGCATCGTGCCGCCAATTTGCGTGATCTTGCGTTGGGCGTCCAGCAGGCACACGACCGGGTGCGGCGTCTCCTTGTTGAACTCCGTCGAGTTCGCGTCTGTTAATCCAAGAACGTTGCGGGCAAATTCGATCGTCGCACATTGCAACCCGAGGCAGATCCCAAAGAACGGCAACCCGGTTTCGCGGGCGTAGTGAATGGCTTCGATCTTGCCCGGAATCCCACGCTTGTCGAACCCGCCCGGAACCAGCACGCCGTCAACATTGGCTAACAGCTTCGCCGCGCCGTCTCGCTCCACTTGCTCCGCCTCGAAGCGGACGATTTTCACTTTCGTATGGTGGGCAATCCCGGCGTGATCGAGCGATTCGTACACGGATTTGTAGGCGTCGCGGAGCTTGACATACTTACCGACTAGCGCGATCGTCACTTCGTGGGCGGGGTTTTTCATTCGCTCCAGCATCGCCTTCCAGTCGTCCATCTGCAGCGGAACCGCTTTTGTGAGGTTGAGCTTTTCCACGATCAGTTCGTCGATCTTGTTGCTACTCAAGCTCAGGGGGACTTCGTAGATGCTGAACTCACGGTCTTTCTCTTCAATCACCGCCCGGCGTTCGACGTTGCAGAACAGGGCGATCTTTTCGCAATCGCTTTCTGGAATCTCACGTTCGGTGCGGCAAACCAGAATGTCCGGCTGAATCCCGATCTTGCGTAACTCCATTACGCTGTGTTGCGTCGGCTTCGTCTTCAGTTCACCGGCGGCTTTGAGGTAAGGAACCAATGTGAGGTGGATGAACAAGCAGTTGGCTTTGCCGACATCCAGTGCGAATTGCCGGATCGCTTCAAAGTACGGCATCCCTTCAATGTCGCCGACGGTGCCGCCAATTTCGGTGATGACGACATCCACGTCCGGCGTCACGAGTTTGCGGATGCAGTCTTTGATCTCGTTGGTGACGTGCGGAATGACTTGAACGGTTTTGCCTTTGAAGTCGCCGTTGCGTTCCTTGTTGATGACCGAGAGGTAAATCTTCCCGGTCGTGTAATTGCAATCGCGGTCCAGGTGGGCGTGGGTGAAGCGTTCATAGTGGCCGAGGTCGAGGTCCGTCTCTGCGCCATCATCCAGCACGTACACTTCGCCGTGTTGGTACGGACTCATCGTGCCCGGATCGACGTTGAGGTACGGGTCGAATTTCTGCATCCGGACTTTGAGTCCCCGGCGCTCCAATAACAGGCCGACCGACGCGGAGGTGAGGCCCTTACCGAGCGAACTCACCACGCCACCCGTCACGAAAATATGCTTCGTCATTCGCGGAAGACCTTCGGTGAAACTGATGCCGAGAAGAACAGCAATGGGTGAGCGTTACATTTGTTGGAGGAAGTTTGCACACAGGTTGCCGGATTTCAGGCTGAAAGCCTGGGAGAACCTAGCCCAGGGCAAGCCGCTTCGGCGACGCCCTGGGTACGTCGATCCCAATTCGGTAGCCTGTAAGGCTGCGAGCCGAGAGTCGGGAACGTTTGCTGTCAGCCCTTCAGGCTGAGTCTGTGTACTGTGTGGACCCAGGGCGTCGTCGCCAAGCCTCCTCGCCCTGGGCTAAGTGCTCCCAGGCCGTTGGCCTGAAGGCACAAAAACGCCAAAATCGTGAACAAACTTTCCACCAACAATCATAACCTCACCGACTGAAAGAGTGAGCAAATCAGCAATCCAGCAGGGAGTATATCGGGTTCGGGTACCCGCACCAACAATCCGATTTGCAGAAGCGATTCGGTTTACGATTCGGTGACGGGGTTAGACCGTTCGTTGCGGTAGGCTTCGACAAACGCATCATAATCGGCAGGCGTATCCACACCGCGATGCGCCACCGGCAGCACCCCAACCCGGATGATTCCGCCGTGGCCCAGCACGCGAAGTTGTTCCAATTTTTCGGACAATTCTAACGGATGGGGCGGCGTCTTCGACAACTTCAAAAGTGTCTCGCGGCGATAGGCGTACACCCCGAGGTGCAAGAAAAACTGCGGCGGCGTGGCGTGAAAGTTCGGCGTGCTGTCCCGGACCATCGGTATTGGGCTGCGACTGAAGTACAACGCCCGCCCACGATCATCGACCACGACTTTCACGCAGTTGGGACTGAAGTACGTTTCCGCGTCCCGGATCGGTGTCATCAGTGTTGCGACTTCGGCGTCCGGATCGTCCATCAGCAACTTCGCCACGAGGTCGAGTCCGGCGGCATCGAATAACGGCTCATCACCTTGCAAGTTGACGACGGTATCGACATCGAGCGTTTCTG
>JANLRE010000896.1:0-6273 GCA_031368205.1 Fimbriiglobus sp.
CCCGGCCGCATTCGCTTCATACATCAAATCGTTCCCGCCCGCCTACCCACTCTTGGACCCTGGCTGTTTATGCGGCCGGGACGGCCGCGGTCCCAGCCCGGTGCCCCTCCAGGGCACAAAACTAAGACCACACTGATTTCATACCCGGACACTACCCCGAGTCCGGGTGCGTAGCTATATCGTTAGTTGCACGACTTCGGCTTGCGGGAAGTCGAATTCTCCCATTGATACGGCACCATGACGAACACGACTGGGATAGGTAATCCGATTGTGACCCGACCCGCACTGGGGTGGTGGCGTCCGGACATTTCCAGCCCTTCGACGGACCCGGCTGACATTCGGGAGATGCTAGCGGATTTGCGGTCCGCCGTGGCGGTGGTTCATGTGCCGGAAGGGTTTGCGATGGCGCTGGGTGGGGTCGCCCAACTCGGCGGCGAGTATCCCGGATCGGGTTACCACCCGCTCACCGCATACTTACCACCCCTCATGCCCGGCGATCTCGGTGACACGTCGTTCTGCGTCGCCCACGGTTTGAAGTACCCGTACATGACCGGCGCGATGGCCAACGGCATCGGGTCGGCGGACATCGTCGAAGCGATGAGCCGGGCCGGGATGCTTGGCTCGTTCGGGGCGGCGGGGTTGTCGATCGAACGGGTCACGCAGGCCATCGACCGGCTTCAGGCGACGTTGGGCGATCAGCCGTTTTGCTTCAACCTCATTCACAGCCCCAACGAACCGGCGCACGAAGCCGCCGTCACCGATCTGTACTTGCAACGCGGGATCAAACTCGTGGAAGCCTCCGCGTACCTCGACCTCACGCCGTCGATCGTGCGGTATCGGGTCGCGGGACTGATGCAGGGGCCGGAGTGCGTGATTGCCTCGCATCGAGTGATTGCCAAAGTCTCGCGGGTTGAAGTGGCGACGAAGTTTTTATCCCCGCCGCCGATGCGGATTTTGCAAGAACTGTTCGCAGCCGGGCAAATCACCGAACACCAAATCGCATTGGCGAGCCGGGTGCCGATGTGCGACGACCTCACCGCAGAAGCCGATTCCGGCGGCCACACGGACAATCGCCCCGCCCTCACGTTGTTGCCGACATTGCTCGCGCTGCGGGATCGGTTGCAGACCCAGTTCGGGTACGGCACGCCGGTCCGGGTCGGGTTGGCCGGGGGCATTGCGACGCCATCAAGTGTGGCAGCGGCTTTCAGCATGGGCGCGGCGTATGTCGTGACGGGGTCGGTGAACCAAGCCTGCGTCGAATCCGGAAGCTCGGAGCCGGTGCGTAAGATGCTCGCGGAGGCCGGGCAAGCCGATGTCGCTATGGCACCGGCCGCCGACATGTTCGAGATGGGCGTGAAGGTCCAAGTCCTCAAGCGGGGCACGATGTTTGCGATGCGGGCCGGAAAGCTGTACGAGATTTATCGACAATATCCGAGTTGGGAAGCGATTCCGCAGGCCGAGCGCGCCCAATTGGAGAAGACGTTCTTCCGGACGACGTTCACCGCCATCTGGACCGAGACCCGCGATTTTTTCCAACGCCGCGACCCGACGCAACTGCCCAAAGCCGAGGCGGACCCGAAGCATAAAATGGCGCTCGTGTTCCGCTGGTATCTGGGGTTGTCGTCCCGGTGGGCGAACAGCGGGGATACCACGCGGCAACTGGACTACCAAGTGTGGTGCGGTCCCGCAATGGGGGCGTTCAACGAGTGGACGAAAGGCTCGTTCCTCGAACACCCCGCGAACCGGGGCGTTGTCGTGGTCGCCTTAAACTTGCTCTACGGCGCCTGCGTGCAACTCCGCCGCGAGACATTGCGCCAACACGGTATCGCCCTGCCAAACAGCATGGTGCGGAACGGGCCGATCGAACTGAGCGAGTTGCAAACGTGGCTTGGCTAAAACAGGATTATCACCACGGAAAACGCGGAAAGACACGGAAAAATACAGTTCAGTTTGGGTCTGAATGCTTAAGTCGCTGAGGTTCGCACTGTTCTTGGAAGTCCTGATTTCTTTCCGCGTTATTCCGTGTTTTCCGTGGTTCAACGATTGATTCGTCTGATTCGTGGTGATTACTTTCTATGCAAAAATCGGACACGACGTTGCACGCGACTTCTTTACCGCTCGCCATTGTGGGCTTGGGTTGCCTCTTCCCGAAATCGAGCGGGGTGGGCGCGTATTGGGCGAACATCAAGCACGCCGTCGATTGCATCACGGACGTGCCGGCGACGCACTGGAACCCCGACGACTACTTCGACGCGGACCCGAAAAAGCCGGACATGACCTACGGCCGGCGCGGCGGGTTCTTGACGCCGATCGACTTCAACCCCCTGGAATTCGGGATTGCTCCACGAGACATTGAAGCGACCGACACCACGCAACTGCTCGGGTTGGTGGCCGCCAAGCAAGCGCTGACCGATGCCGGGGTGACGTTCCAAGGCCAGCACGCCGTGGACCGCGCGCGCGTCTCCGTGATTCTGGGCGTGACCGGCACGCTGGAACTGGTGATCCCGTTGGGCGCTCGATTGGGCCACCCGAAGTGGCGCCAGGCCATGAAGGACGCGGGGATTCCGCATGAGCTTGCTGATGACGCGGTGCAGCGCATCGCCGATAGTTACGTTCCGTGGCAAGAGAACAGCTTCCCCGGTCTGTTAGGCAACGTTGTCGCCGGGCGAATTGCGAACCGCCTCGATTTGCACGGCACGAACTGCGTCGTCGATGCCGCGTGTGCGAGTTCACTGAGTGCGTTGCACCTCGCCTCAATGGAATTGACGACCGGGAAAGCGGACGTGGTCGTAACGGGCGGCACGGACACGTTCAACGACATCTTCATGTACATGTGCTTCAGCAAGACGCCCGCCCTTTCGCCGACGGGCAACAGCAAGCCGTTCGACGCGAGCGGTGACGGTACGATTTTGGGCGAAGGTCTCGGGATGGTTGTACTGAAACGACTCGCGGATGCGGAGCGGGACGGCGACACGATTTACGCACTGCTTAAAGGCATCGGCACGAGTAGTGACGGCAAAGGCAATGCCATCTATGCCCCGTCCGCTGACGGGCAGAAGCGTTGTCTGAACGATGCTTACAAAAACGCCGGCGTCACCCCGGACACGATCGAACTGGTCGAAGCGCACGGCACCGGCACCAAAGTCGGCGACAGCGTGGAAGCGGCGGCGCTCGCCGAAGTTTTTAACGCGGTCTCGTCCCAGAAGGCCCGACCGTGGTGTGCGATCGGATCGGTGAAGTCTCAGGTCGGCCACACGAAAGCGGCAGCGGGTGCGGCGGGACTCATTAAGGCGGTGCTGGCGCTGCATTACAAAGTGCTGCCGCCGACGATCAAAGTCACGCAACCCGTCGAGCCGCTGCGGGTCGGCGATTCGCCGTTTTACGTCAACACCCAGATGCGCCCGTGGTTGCCGCGTGCCGAACACCCCCGCCGCGCGGGGCTATCCGCGTTCGGCTTCGGCGGAAGTAACTTTCATGCGGTGTTAGAAGAACACCAACCACTGAAACAGGAAACCGATTGGGACGGTCTCGTCGAAATCCTGGCAATCTCTGGGGCGACCGGACAAGAGATTGCCACGGAATTAAATACACGATTGGGCGAGCTATCCTGGAAAGCCTTCAGCCGGGCAGCGGAAACATCGCGGGCGGCGTTCAACTCTGCCGCACCGTGTCGGCTCGTGATTGTGGCCCATCGGGGCGCGACGGATTTGGCGAAGCTAATCACGACGGTGAAAGCCAAGCTGACGACGGAACCGATGGCATTGTCTTATACACAGAATGGCGCCTACTTCGGCACCGGGACGCCCGGCAAGCTTGGCGTGTTGTTCCCCGGTCAAGGGTCGCAGTACGTCGGCATGTTGCGCGAATTGACCTGCCTGTTCCCCGAGATGCTCGACACGCTGGCCAACGCGAACGCCGAGGTGACTGCCCAGCACGGTGACGAGTCCGATGCCCGTCGGCTCTCGGATCATGTGTACCCACCCACGAGTTTTGAGGCGGACGCGAAGACACGGCAGGAAACCGCCCTTCGAGCCACGGAAGTCGCGCAGCCTGCGATCGGCGCCGTCAGTTTCGGCGCGTGGCGGATGTTGAACGAGCGGTTCGGACTGAACGCGGATGCGTTCGCCGGGCACAGTTACGGGGAACTCCCCGCCCTGGCCGCTGCCGGGCGATTCCGGGTGCAAGATCTGTTCGCGTTGTCGCGGCTGCGTGGCAAATTGATGGCCCAGCAAACGATGGGCGATCCGGGTTCGATGCTGGCCGTGTTCACGGCGTTGGAACGCATCGAAGCGATTGTGGCCCAAAACACCCTCGCCGTCGTGGTTGCGAATTACAACTCCCCGTCCCAGACCGTGCTATCGGGTTCCACCCTCGAAATTCAACGTGCGGAGCAAGTCTTCAACGATGTTGGTGTTCGCGCGATTCGGGTGCCGGTGGCAGCCGCGTTTCACAGTTCATTTGTGTCGGATGCCGCAACCCCGTTCCGGCTGGCGCTGGATGGCGTGGACTTTCAACCCGGATCGAAACCCGTGTTCGCCAACACGACGGCGGCAGAATATCCGACTGACACTACGGCCACACGCGAATTGCTCGGCCATCAACTCGCCAAGCCGGTGGCGTTTGTCGATCAGATTCGTGCCATGATTCAGGCGGGAGTGAAATGCTTCGTCGAAGTGGGACCGGGATCGGTACTGACTCGGTTGGTTGAAGCGACGTTAACCGAGATGCAAGCGGATGCCGAAGTGTTTGCCCTTGATGCGTCCAACGGGAAGCGCTCTGGTGTGCTAGACTTAGGGCACGTTCTTGCGCGACTCGCATCGCGCGGGTATAATGTCCGATTGTCGGAATGGGAACGGGGAAGCCGCTGTCGCCTGACGCCGGACCCGAAACCGGGGCACACGATACCGATTTGCGGTGCGAACTCCGTTCTGCCCCGGCCCAAGCGTGCGCCACGTGCTGCCGCACTGCCGGAGACGGGGTCTGCCAACCCGCCGTCAGCAATCGTTGCGTTAACAAGTGACCGCCGTGTTTCGATTTCTCGTGTGGGTACTTCGATGTCCGATCCCGCTGGGTTGCACCAGGCCCTGCAGTTAACACAACAGACGCTCGCGGCTTTGCATCAATTGCAAGACCAGACGGCCAAACTGCATCGTCAGTTCCTCGATTCGCAGACCCAAGCCCAGCAAACGCTTCATAACTTGGTACTGCAACAAAATGCGTTGTTGTTCCCCGGCGCCACGCCAGTCTTGTTGTCGCTGCCTCCCGCTCCGATAACACCCTTTGTCGCACCTGCCCCGATTGTGACCGTCGCCCCCGTTTTGCGGAACCCGGAGCCGGAACTCGCCAATCGGTTGGTGACGGCAGCGCCGGTGATAGCCCCGGCCCCACGAGTTGCGGCCCAAACAAACGGCACGCACACGTTCGGATCACGGAACCAAGTCGAGCAGATTTTGTTGGGTGTTGTCTCCGAGAAGACGGGCTACCCGACCGACATGCTCGATTTGGGCATGACGTTGGATTCGGACTTGGGCGTCGATTCGATTAAGCGGGTGGAGATTCTGGCCGCGCTGCAAGAAAAGCTTCCGAACGCCCCCGTCGTCAAACCGGAACATCTGGGGACGCTTCACACGCTCCAAGACATCGTCGCGTTCCTGAGTAGCAGTGCCCAAAATGCCACGGTCGCGTTTGAACCCAGTTACGTCCCGATGGTGACGGCGGCGTCCGCCTCGGTCATGGCCTACGACCTGACGATTCCGACGTCACAACGACCAATCGGGTTGACTGAGTCGGAGAACATCGAGCAGATTTTGTTGGGCGTTGTCGCCGAGAAGACGGGCTACCCGACCGACATGCTGGATTTGGGCATGACGTTGGATTCGGACTTGGGTGTCGATTCGATTAAGCGGGTGGAAATCCTGTCCGCGCTGCAAGAAAAGCTTCCCCATGCGCCGTTGGTCAAGCCAGAACATTTGGGGACGCTCCACACGCTCCACGACATCGTGGCGTTCCTTTCGACGGACGGGAATGCGTTTCCGAACCCGGTGATGCGGACGCCGCCGAAGTCGGATGACGTGACGTTTTCCGGTCCCCCGACCGTGGCGATGGAGAAAATCGCTTTCGTCGGTCCGGATTCCGGGACCAGCTTCCCGCCGGTTCCCGCCTATCGAGCGGTACCCGATCTGGACCCGACGCTTTCCGAACTGCTCGCGCCACGCACCGAACCACTGGGACAGTTCCGACCTCAAGCCGCGACCGAATCCACCCTCATTTCGG
>JANLRE010000941.1:0-7348 GCA_031368205.1 Fimbriiglobus sp.
CCGCCAACAAGTTCCACGAACACGCTGGTGAACTCTGTCGAATACTACCCAGGGTTTGGTATGAATTGGTCACTCTCACACAACGAAGCTGGACAGAGTGATTTTATTTCTGCTCGTGCAAGTTTCAACGAAATGTATGTAACACTCGCAACACCGAATATTACTCCTGTTTCTCACACATTACTCCATTTATCTGTGCCGAACTCTGCGCTGGTTCATGCCGGCGAAGACACGGACGTTATTGCTCAGACATGGAAGTCATTTGAGACAAAAGCGATAACTAACAAGCATATCAACCCTGCGTTCAGTGGGAAGCCACTGAGTTATTATCAAGAATGGGACACAAAAGCGGACACTTCCAATGCCCTTCTCACACCAATCGCTGGGATGTACAACGGAATGTGCGGCGGATTTGCACAGCTGTTTATGAGATCTATCCGGGCCGCCGGCGCTACCACGACGCCGATAATGCCGACTCAAGTTTACTCACCAGATGATGGCATGTTAATCAACAGTTGGAATTTCAATGGCAATGGATCATTTCCTGGTGCAAAGTATCCCTACCAGAACACGTTGGATGATCCCACCAAGAACCCAAACCTTTTTCCTGGTGGATTCGGGTGTTTTGTTAGAAAGCCCGCAGGTGGAGTCTGGGGGTACTATTGGGGAGCTACGATCGAAGTTTCGGATGATATCACTGGTGTAGCAGGGCAGAACTCGTCAAATCCGAAATCGCATTTCACAAACCACATGCTCATCAAGATCAGCGGCGTGTATTACGATCCGAGCTATGGAACAAAATTCAATAGCAGACTCGAGTGGGAGGATGCGTCAGTGGCTGGCTTTTATACTGTCGGCAATCTACCAAATAACACATTTCGCTTGCTGATTCGCACGAACACTTCAGGTCCATTGAATGTTGATGTTACTGAAACAGAACAACCGAACCTAGCAGAGTAGTCGGGTTGGCATCACGATTATAGTAGAAGCATTTTACTGGGAGCGATTTATGGGCGTATACATCATCTTGTCTGCCATTGTGTCAGTTACTCTCCACTCTGCAAATCCACCTATTGTACGGGCAACACTAGCTGAGAGTTATGTTTACACTGCGGGTGTTAATAAACAGTCGAATGGTCTCCACGCAGCATTGGGTGGAGGTCAGTTTTCATTACTACGACAGGATATGAAACAACAACCAAAATTTACTGCCTTCGATCACCTTAAAGCAATACATGGCGGTTGGAATGCACTATTGAGGTGGCAGTTAATCGATAACAAACTTTACTGCTCTCCCTATGGGATTGCAACATACGTAGCTGTCTACCGATCGACGGCAGGGATTAACGCCGTTCCGATGTCTGCACTTGAGAATCTTTACGTAAGCCGTGATAAACCCGATTATGAGAAGCGACAAGCGGAATTTAGAGATGTGAACGAAAACTGGCCTATTCTCGGCATGACTTTGGCCAGTTGTGTGTGGCAAACAGATGCGATCAAGGAGCAAATCTACTTCGACTTCTGGGCGAAGAGTGGCAAGCGGTACGAGGTTTATGTTACCGAACCGCACGAAGGCAATCGCCTGACCCGTGAAGACTCGACGCCGGATAAAATGGGGAAGGGTGGGCAGTACGAGAAACTAAACTGGACGACAACTAACACCTGGACGTTCGATTGGACGGGGCCGTTCTACGTGACGGCGACGGGGGACGAGCGGTTCTTCGTGACCGACGCGGGTCGGGTGTACACGCCGCCCAAGGACGCCAAGCCCGGCGCGCTGCTCAAGGAGTTGTGGAAGGGCGCGCCCGTGGATGTGCTAATCCACGATTCCGACCACAAGACGTGGTATGCCTTCACGAAGGACCAATACTTCGAGGTCGCCGACCCGATCAAACCCAAACCGCACACCCTCACCATCCGCCGCTCCTGGTTCGCCGAACCCGCCCTCGAAACTGCCGCCAAGTGCGGTCGCGTCATCCGTGGCCTGCCGGAACCGAAGTAACCGCGTGACTGCTTGCGGTGTGGTCGTGTTGATGAAATAATCTGTCGGGTTCTACAAAATGCCCCGCCAATTCTCCGCTCGGTCCAGCAACTTGCGCAACCGTTGCAAGCTCGCGTCGTTGAACCGGGATCGCTGCACCCAGTGAATGATCGCGCAGACGGTGCCGGTGCGATCGAGGTGTTTCACGAATTGCGATGAGACTTCAACCGGCGGGTTTGCTTCGTGATAGGCGTGCAGCCCGAAGTCGAACCGCGCGTCGTCATCGCCGACCAAGTCACCGAGTAGTCGGGCCAAATCGACTGCTGGGTTATCAATCTTCATCGCGCCGTAATCGACGATGCCGGTCACGCGGTCGCCGGTGAACAGCACATGGTCGTGCCAGACATCACACAAACACGGGAACACTGGCAGCCGGACCGATGACCACGGTTCGAGTGCGGCAATGGACTGCATGACGAGAGTTGGCAACAGTGCCATAGCCCGTTTCAATTCTGGATGATCGACATGGGGCGGGCTTTTGACAAACGCCTGGCACACTTCCAACCGTCGTGCCACGGCGGGAATCGGCGCGCTCGTGATGGCCGCGTTAGCCCAGACGTGGTGCAGGTTGGACAACGCCTCGCAGGCCGCGCTAAGTTTGACATGACTGGGATGAATGGCAAAGTCCGCGACCCCCGGCATCCACGCGGTGAGGTCGTAGAGTTGATCGGTGTTGACAAAAGTTTGGTGATCGAGAGTCCGCGTGATCGCCGGGACGAAGTCGAGTTGACCGTGAACGCGGGCCGCGATCATGGCCCGATGAATCGACCCGAGACGGCTCGATTCAAACCCCGTCGGCCACGCTTTCAAACAGAACAGCGCTTCGCCATTCGCTTCCCCACGCCACAAATTCGCCCCACTAAACCCACCCGCCGAACCCAGCGGCACCCACGCCAAACGGGATAGTTCCGCCGGGTAATGTGGAAGAACATCGTTGAGGGAAGTCTTCACGGTTAGCGGCGAGTGACGACAGATTTAGGTTGATCGTCTTGAATGGGGATGGCGGCCTTCGCCGCGTCCGCGAGGGGCTTGGGATACACGCCGAGACCGATCGTGGCAATCGCACATACCAAAGCGACGATCAAGGCGGGGTAGCTGCGGGCCGGTTCGGTGGGTTTCAACGGGGACCGGAGATACATCACGCCGAGGATGCGCAAATAATACACGGCACCGACGGCGGCATTCAGCGCGGCGATGAGCACTAAGATGCGGTACATGTTCTTCATTGACGCCGTCGTCGGGGCGTCAATCGCGCCGACGAAAAGTAGGAACTTGCCGACGAAGCCTGCCGTTAGAGGCAGGCCGATCAGGCTGCATAGGAAGATGCCCAGCATGGCGGCTGACAGCGGGTGCGCCTGCCCCAACCCGGCGAGATCGTCGATGGTTTCCGCTGCTTGGGTGGTTCCGCTGATGTGCAGAATCACCGCGAACGCGCCGATCGTCATCAGCCCGTATGCGACCAGGTAGAACAGCACCGAATCCAGGCCGACTTGGTTCGGTTCGACCCCGCCTTTGACATCCGCCAGCGACGACGCGACCACGAGACCTATCAGCATGTAACCGCCGTGGGCGATGCCGGAGTAGGCGAGCATTCGCTTCAGGTTGTCTTGCAGCAGGGCCAGTAGGTTGCCAAAGGTCATCGTCACTACGGCGAGAACCCAGAGGGTCAGCGGAATCAGTGTGGAGTTGGCGTCGAACGGCAGTTGGTTGATCGGCGGGTAAAGCATCCCGAGGATGCGTGCCAGCGCCAGGAACCCGGCGACTTTGGGCACGTAAGCCAGTTGCGCGATCACGCCCGTCGGCCCGCCTTCGTAGACGTCCGGGGCGTAAAAATGGAACGGCACCGCCGTGATGCGGAAGCCGATTCCGGCGATGACCATGACCATCGCAATCAGTGCCATCGGGCTGACACTGGATTTGTGCGCGTCGTTCAGCACGTCCACAATGGCGCCGATGTTGGTCGTCCCGGTCAGGCCGTACAAATAGCTGAAGCCGAACAGCAGAATCGCCGACGAGAGGATGCTGAGCAGGAAGTATTTCACCGCCGCTTCCGACCCGGCCTTCGAGTGGGCTGGCAGGTAGAGTAGAACGTAGGTGGGGATGCTAATCATTTCGAGCGCGAGGAACGTCGTGATGAGGTCGTTCGTCCGCCCGACGAGTGACAACCCGGCGGCCATGATGAGGACGCACGCCGAGTATTCGCAAGCGTTGTCGTCGCGGACTTCGGACCAGCTCATCAGCACGAACAATGCGGCGGCACCCAGCGCAATCCAACGGACGAACGCGGCGGGGCCGGTCGGGTCAAACGGGGCCACGGCGCGGGGATAATACGGGGTGCCTTCGACGGTCTTCCAGAACAAACTGATTTCCTGCCAGCCCAGCACATCCCGGCACGCTTCCACACTGACAAGTACCGTCACGACGGCCGCACCGATAATTCCGATCATGGCGAAGCTTAGCGCGCGGGCACGACTCGGGGCGACGACGGCCACCAGGAACAACACGCACGCCACCCCGATCAGGACCATCTCCGGGAGGAGAAACTGGTAGGCGCTGGTGAGGAATTCTTGTTGAACTTCGTGCAACGACTTCACGGCAATCCTCAGTGTGCGTCAAACCGGCTGGTGCATTTGAGACGCTTGGGGCAACGGGTTGTCGCCACGAGAGAGCGAAGCGTCCCATCCGTGGCGGGTATCTTACAAATCGGCACGGGCATCGGACAAGTCGCCACTCGTTTCCCAGAAGTGAAGTCGCGGTTTGTTGGAAGAAACGCCTCCCACCCCACCCTTAATCGGAAATTTTCTGGCTAGAAACGCCCCGACCCGCACGCGGTTGCATCCTGGCGAGGACAAGCAACCGCGTGCGGGTCGGGGACGGGAAGTGTCGGTAAACTACCGACAGTGGCCGTTGGCTCAGGTACTAGCGGGCGCGATGAAATTGCGGACGTTGTTCAACATGTTCATCACCGGGCGGGGTTGCTGGTATGCCGGTTGATAGGAAACAATGGCCGGTTGAACAAATGGCGTCGAATCGACGCCGGAATAATTGGTTTGAGCCAGCGGAGTTGTGGGGTCGGCATACTGCTGAACGTACCGCGTCAGTTCAGTCGCCTCTATCGGCCCGGCGTGTCGCAACGCTTGCAACCCGGCGGTCGGATCGCTAATCACGATCCCTTCGGACATCTGAAACGAGCCGGACAATTCTTTGCCGGCCGGTGTTGAAACATCGACGTACAGACACACGTAATTCTTCTTCAATACCTCAGCGGCATCTTTGGGGATGCTGCCATCTTGGATCAATCGGGCGTAACCAGTCCCACCGCTGTTGATGAAAACAGCGAGGGGCTTGTGTTGATCAGCGGCTTGCGTCAGGGCCTGCCGATAGTCCGATTGCCACACGGGTTGTGTGGCCAGATTGGGAACCATCAGCAAACCACTAAACGCCGCCGCCGCCAGTGAGGTTGAAAACATCAGACTTGCGCCTCCTTGGTGCAGACTCTTGGTAATGCCTCCCGGTTCAACGGTCTGAACCGAGAAGCACGCTTTTCTATACGAATTCGCCAGGACGGGGGACATGATAGACGATAAATGCGTCACAAATGTTGATTTCCGGAAATTTTGTTGAACTTGTGCCACCAGCATAATTGACAAAAATGACAAGATTGCCACTTGACGCTGTCCCTTAAAGACGCGCATTTCAGGACTTAGAACGATAGGAAAATTTCATGAGAGCGTCGATGAGCGTGCGATAGTCCAAGCGACGGCACGTAATTTTGCTGTCTTTCTACACCGTCAACTCGGCCTTTTCGTTCAGGCGACCGGCATAACGCTGTTGGATTGACGCCACATTTTCCGCGAGAAACTCGGTCACTTGCTCCGGGGCACGGCCGATAAACTGGTGAGGTGCGGTAGTTTGGGCAAAGTCAATGGCGGCAAACTCCGGTTCCGACTTCAGCCGATCGAACAGCTCCGCTGCCGTGCCGGTTCCCTCCTTAATCCGGGCGGTGACGGCGTGGCTGTGCTTCTTGACAAGAGTATGGACGTGCTGCCGGTCCGCGCCCGCAGCGACAGCGGCCATCATCAGGTTCTCCGTCGCCATATAAGGGAGGTACTCGCGGACGTTTCGCGCGATGATCGGTCGATTCACAACCAAACCACCCGCGATGTTACGGGCGATTCGCAAAATCGCGTCGGCGGACAGAAATGCTTGCGGAATGTAAAGCCGTCGGGCGGCCGAGTCGTCGAGGGTGCGTTCAAACCATTGCGTCGCAGCAGTTTCGGCGGCCATTGCGGGCAAGCCCATGAGGAACCGGGCCAGCGAACACATTCGCTCCGCCCGCATCGGGTTCCGCTTGTACGCCATCGCGCTGGAGCCGACTTGCTCCGCTTCAAACGGTTCGTCCACTTCCTGGCGGTGGGCGAGCAACCGCAGGTCGCAGCCCCATTTCGACGCCGATTGGGCCAGCCCGCTGAGTGTGTCCATCACTTGCGTGTCAATTTTGCGCGAGTACGTTTGCCCGGTGACCGGGAAGACGCGGTCGAAGCCCATCTTCTTCGCCACGAGCCGATCGAGTTGCCGCACCTTATCGTGGTTGCCGTGAAACAGCGCCAGGAAGCTCGCTTGGGTGCCGGTCGTTCCCTTGGCGCCGCGAAACGGCAGTTCGTCCCGTCGCCGTTCGAGTTCTTGCAGATCGAGGACAAAGTCGAACAGCCACAACACCGCCCGCTTGCCCACGGTCGTGAATTGTGCCGGTTGAAAGTGCGTGAACCCCAGCGTCGGTTCGTCCTTCCACTGGTCGGCGAACTTGGCGAGTGTGTCAATCAACGTCGCAACGGACACGCACAATTGATCCAGACCTTCGCGCATCAAGATGAGATCGGCATTATCGGTCACGTAGCACGATGTCGCACCGAGGTGAACAATCGGGCGGGCGGTGGGTGCGACTTCGCCGAGCGTTTCAATGTGGGCCATCACATCGTGCCGTAACCGCTTTTCGTGGAACGCGGCGCGCGCCAAATCCACGTCATCCAGGTGGGCACGCAGTTCAGTCAGATGTGCGACCGTGATCCGGGGCGACACGCCGTCGTCGGCGGGCAGCCCGAGTTCGTGTTCCGCTTCGGCCAACGCCAGCCAAAGCCGACGCCACGTGCGGAACTTCCGCAACGGGCCGAACCGCTCGGACATCTCGCGTCCGGCGTAGCGACCAATGAGCGGGTTGTCGTAAACGAGGTTCTGGTCGGTCATGGGGTAGTGGATGGTGATTAGTGGTGAGTGGATAGAGAAGAGTGAAGAGTAGATGATGGTCAG
>JANLRE010000945.1:0-4065 GCA_031368205.1 Fimbriiglobus sp.
GCGACTTACGTCGCCGGTTCGCCGGGAACTGGTAAAACAACTGGCTTACACGGAAGGGCCATGCGATGCGGCGAAATTTGGCGGGTCGGGTGATTCTGATAACCGGCGCGTCGCGGGGCATCGGGCGGCGCACGGCGATCAGCCTCGCAACTTACGGGGCTAGGTTGGCGCTGACGAGCCGATCGGTTGATGAACTGAACAGTCTCGCCCAAGAGTTGCAGAAGCACGAAGTCGAAGTGGAAATCTTCCCCTGCGACCTGACCGATCCGGCATCCCGGCAGAAGTTAGTCGATGACGTGGTGGCGAAGTTCGGGCAACTGGACGTGCTGATTAACAGCGCGGGCGTGGCGAGTTTCGGGGAGTTTGCGACCTCCACGCCGGAGATTGTTCGCAAGGTCACGGAGATTAACTTCTTTGCCCCCGTCGAGATGATGCGGCTCGCGCAGCCCCATTTGCTCCGGAGTGCAATCGGCGGCTGGCAACCGGCGATCGTGAACGTGGCGAGCCTTTGCGGTCGGTGTGGCATCCCGAGCTTGTCCGAACATTGCGGCAGTAAGCACGCCCTGGTTGGCCTGACCGAAGCCGTGCGGATCGAGTTCGCCCGCTATGACATTGACGTGTTGCTCGTGCTGCCCGGCGTGGTACGCAGCGACGATCTCAACCGGCACCTGCTCCGCAACGAGGGCAAGATTTACTTGAACTTTGAGGTCGCCCAACGGCCCGAAGCTGTCGGCGAAAGCGTCGTGCGAAGCCTGATCCACAACCGCACCGAAACCGCCGTCGGCTTCGTCTCCTGGTGGGTCTGGTTCGGCAAACGCGCCGCCCCCCGGTTGCTACGCTGGATCATGCGCCGCAAGGTCCAGAAGTTTGCGGCACGAGAAAAGGGACAGTGAACCATGCGACGGATCGAGGGCTTTCCTCTCTGGATTGGCAATGCACGGGATGCACGCGACATGCGCGGTGTTCATGACTTTGGGATTGAAGCGATCGTCGATCTAGCGATCGAAGAGTTGCCGATCCCGACGACACGGGAGTTGATTTACCTGCGGTTCCCGTTGCACGATGACGACAGCAACTCGCCGGTCCTGTTGAGAACCTTGCGCGACACACTGGAGGCTGTGGTTGGCAACCTCATTCCAACACTGATCGCGTGTAGCGCGGGGATGAGCCGATCACCGGCAGTTGTGGCGATTGTCATATCCCAGTTTATGGGCGTGTCGCCAGAAGAAGCGTTGCGGCAGATTTCAGTCGATGCGTCGGTCGATGTGTCGCCGGGATTGTGGAAATCGTTGCTTGCAACCCGTTATGGACGTTGATACTCGGTTCGCTAGGAGTGCGTTTGATGTGCGGAATCGCGGGGATGATCGGGTTGACCACGGACCGACGTGGGTTGCGGGCGCCGCACGGGGCGGTTGCGAAAATGGCGCACGCCATCATTCATCGCGGGCCGGATGAGGACGGCTTTCTCGAACGGGACGGCTTGCATCTGGCCAGTCGGCGGTTGTCGATTGTCGGCTTGGCGGACGGCAAGCAGCCGATCTCGAACGAAGACGGCACGGTCTGGACGGTCTTTAACGGTGAGTTGTTTGACTACCCGGAGAAACGCAAAGCGCTCGAAGCCAAAGGCCACGTCTTCCGCACCCACACGGACACGGAACTGATCCCGCACCTCTGGGAAGAATACCGCGAGACGATGTTCGACCACTTGCGGGGGCAGTACGCCTTTTGTGTGTGGGATTCGCGCACCAATGAGTTCATTCTCGGGCGGGACCGGGCCGGGATTTGCCCGCTGTTTTACGCCGTTCGCAAAATCGACGGCGTCGATTGGCTGCTGTTCGCCTCGGAAGCCAAGGCGCTGTTCGCGTCCGGGTTCGTGACACCGAAAGCGGACATTCAGGGCCTCAACCACATCTTCACGTTCTTCGCCATGCCGGGGCCGCTGACGGTGTTCGATCGCGTGAACATGGTCACGCCGGGGCGCTACCTGCACTTCACACCCGGTAGCGGTTCCTCGGACACGATGCTGAAACAGCGGACGCACTGGGAAGTGAACTACCCGGACCAGGGCGACGAAGACTACGGCAGTGACGAGGCCAAGACGATCCAAGGTTTTGAAGACGTGCTGTTCGCCGCCGTCACGAAGCGACTGCGGGCGGACGTGCCGGTGGTGTCGTACCTGTCCGGCGGGGTCGATTCGTCGTTGGTCGTGGCGATGGCGTCCAAGGCGCTGGGGCGACCCATTCCGACGTTCACGGTGTCCGTCGAAGGCAAGGGGTTGAACGAGGAACCAGAGGCGCTGCAAACCGCGAAGTACCTCGGGTGCAAACCAATCGTCGTGAAGTGTGGCCACGACGAACTGCGGGCGGGGTATCCGGAGTTGATCGCGGCGGCGGAGTTTCCGGTTATCGACACCGCGTGTTTGGGGTTGATGCATTTGGCGCGATCGGTGCGGGACAACGGCTACAAGGTCGCGCTCACCGGCGAAGGGGCGGACGAGTGGCTTGGCGGCTACCCGTGGTTCAAGTTGAACAAGCTGGTCGGGTGGACGGAACGCATCCCCGGCGTGCCGCTGGGGTACTGGGTCAAAAAGGCCGCGATGCGACTCGGCGGCCACCCGATGTACCCCCGGCACCTGATTCGCCACGTGCAAAAAATGGCCGGCGGGCACAACGGTTGGCTCGACGCTTACGGCATGATGAGTCTCAACAAGCTGCGGTTCTTCACCCCCGACATCACGCAAAAAATGCTCGACCACTCGCCCTACAGCGATCTCGACCTCACGCCGAACCTGCACCGCTGGCACCCGTTCCACCGCGAAATGTACCTCGGCGCCCGGATCATGCTGGCGGGGCACCTGCTCGCCTCCAAGGGCGACCGCGTGGCGATGCACTCCTCCGTGGAGACCCGCTACCCGTTCCTGGACGAAGATGTCATCGCATTTATGGCCAAGTTGCACCCGCGCTGGAAATTGCGTGGCATCTTAAAGGATAAGTTCATCGAACGCTGCGTCGCGGCGAAGTGGTTGCCGAAGGAAGTCGCGTGGCGCCGCAAGCTGATGTTCCGCGCCCCGATGGACAGTTGGATTAAAGGCCACACCCCCGGCCAAACCCGCGACTCGTGGGTCGAACAGGTGCTGTCCCCCGAATCCATCCGCAAGAGCGGCTACTTCGACTTCAGCGCCGTCCAAGCCGCCAAAGACCGGCTGGCGAGAATGCGCCCCGGCGCCCTCGGCAAAACCGGCCTCGAAATGGGCCTCACCGCCGTCGTCGCCACCCAACTGTGGCACCACCTGTACATCGACGGCGGGCTGGCGGAGGCGGGGTAATTAAAGTTGGCTTGTTGATTTGTCTTGGCTTGGTGGCCCCTCCAGGGCACAAAACCGGCAGAGTGTCGGGCAATTGAATGAAGCGGATGTGTGGTAAATCAGTCGGTGTCTTACCTATTCTTGCGGTTGATAAGACTTATGAGCTACGCGCTGCAAACATTGTTTCACGAAAAGGCCCGGTATGCGGCGGGGGTGGGGGCGGTCATGTTTAGTGCGGTGCTGATTGCGTTGCAGGTGGGGTTGTTGTTGGGGCTGTTTGAAATCACGTCGATCCCCGTCGATCACACGTCCGCCGACATTTGGGTGGGGGACAATGTTGTTGAGAGCGTTGATTTGGGGCGGCCCATCCCGGTCAGTTACATCGGGCGGTTGGACAAGCCGGGGGTGCAGATGCCGGAGTTGTACTACCTGTCGTTCGGAAGCTGGACGAAGATGCAAGGCGGCTCCAACCTGTGCATGGTCGTGGGTAGCGGGATGGGGCCGGACCATGCCGGGTGTGCGGACGTGCTGACGCCCGCGATGCGTGAGGCCCTTTCCGAAACGATGACGGTGGTCGTGGACAAGTCCGATCTGGTGCGATTGGGAATGAGCGAAATCGGCGACAAGGGCAAAATTAACAACAAGGAAGTGCGACTCGTTGGCACCGTGAGTGGCTTGAAAAGCCTGGCCGCACCGTGGATCTTTTGTTCGCAAACGACCGCCCGTGAAGTTCTCAGCGTCACGAACCCGATCTACGCCGA
>JANLRE010000971.1:0-5951 GCA_031368205.1 Fimbriiglobus sp.
CACCCGGTTTGACGAACGCAACCGACAATCCGCCTTGACCGCATCGGCACCATGCCCGCATCATTACCCAACCCAACCCCGAGACCCGACCGATGACCCCGACGATCTTTCAGCTTGCCTACACCGATAAAGTGACCGGCGAAAAGAAGCAAACCCGGACGTGGTACGTTCGCTACCGCGATGAGAACGGCAAGCAGGTCAAGAAGTCGCTTTCCGGCAACAAGGCCGTTGCCGAGAAGATGGCCCGCAAGATTCTGACCGAACTCGACCGCCGCAAGTCCGGTCTGATCGAACCGTGGGAAGAGCAACGCAAGCGCCCGTTGAGCGAACACCTAGCCGAATGGCGGGGCGCTCAAGTGGCGCGGGGGAACGACCCGGATCACATCAACAACATGATCCGGCAAACGCAACGGCTTCTGGACGGCAGCGGCGCGTTGCTTCCGGACGACGTGTCCGAAAGCCGCGTGAAAATCGCCCTGGCCGCGCTTCACGGCAGCAAGATCACCCCGGCCCCGGCGTTGACGCAGGCCGTGTACACGAAGGCCGAAGTCGCCCAGCTTCTGCGAATCCGCCCGTGCGGGGTGACGAAGCTCGTTCACCGGCGGGGCCTCAAGCCCACCGGCAACGGCAAGGCCCGCCGGTTCCCCAAAGCCATCGTGGAAGTGCTGCTCAAAGAACGGCGATTGCGAACCGGGTATTCCACGCGGTCGATCAACCAACACGTCATGGCCGTCAAGTCGTTTTTCAACTGGATGGTCCGGGACCGGCGGTTGTTGGCGAACCCGCTTGTCGGCCTCGAAATGGGCAACCCGGAGAACGACCGCCGGTTGGAGTTCGCCACGCTGACGATCGACGAAATCCGCTCCCTCATCGCCACAGCACGTACCAGCGCGAAACGGTTCCGCGACTTCACCGGCACGGACCGGGCGATGTTGTACGCCGTGGCCGTCACGACCGCGTTCCGCCCGCAAGAACTGGCCCAACTGACCCCGGCGGATTTCACGCTGGACGGCCCGAACCCGTTCGTCCGGCTCTCCGGCTCGAAGACGAAGAACGCCAAACTTGCCGAGCAAGCGTTGACGCTCGACTTGGCAGTTGCGATGCGCGGCTACTTGACCGACCGACCGGCCACGGAACCCGTCTGGCCCGGAACGTGGTCTTCCCGCGCCGCCGACTTGTTGCGGGTCGATTTGCCCGATGCGGGGATCCCGTACACGAAGCCGGGTGTCGATGGCAAGGTGTGCGTCGTGTCGTTCTACAGCCTTCGTCACTCCGCCGGACTGTTGGCCGAACAGGGCGGGGCGACGTTACGCGAAGTGATGACCCTGATGCGGCACTCCGACCCAAAGCTAACGATGCGAACGTATGGCCGACTCCGCCGCGATGAGATGACCAAGACCGTCGCCAACATGCCGACAATCTTGTCCGGGGAACGCACTCTACTGGACTCAAACTTTCCTCAACTTGGCGCAAAACTGCCCTCAGAAGCCGGTGACGATCTAGGACAGTCCAGGACGTTTGACGAAACACGCCCGTTAGACGTGCCAGCGAAAGTGCTGCAATTTCCAGTGTTTGAGGGCGATTTAGGAGAATTGAAGACAGATGAGAAGATTGGACGCTGCGGGGATCGAACCTGCGACCACTCGCTTGTAAGGCGAGCGCTCTACCGCTGAGCTAAGCGTCCTGGTTTCGTGATTATAGCGGACTCTCGGAGTCTGTCACGTCCAAGACACGTTACACGTCATCCGGGTTCAGGTCGCGGAGCAAACTTTGAATTGTTTTGACGGCGTTTAAGTTCCGGCGGATGGCGACGAGGACGGGGTTCGGGTCCGGGGTGGATTCCCATTTCGCAAACATTCCGGCGATGTGATCGAGTTGCGTGGACTGTCGGGTCTGGAGTTCGGTTTCGAGTGCGGATAGCTCTTGGGTGTTGCCTGTCGATTGAGCTTCCTCGATCTGTTCGCGTAGGTCCATCATCTCCATCAGGAAGGATTGGTCGAGGTTCTTTTCCGCTTGGACAGTCGGTCCGCCCAGCAATTGCAACAGGTACTCGGCCCGGCGAAACGGGTCTTTCAACGTGATGTAGGCTTCGTTCAGCCCGGCACTGGATTGGAGGCTGGCGTGCTGTTCGGCGGGGGTGCCGAGGTGGTGGAAGTCGGGGTGCGATTGCCGGGACCGGGCGAGGTACTCGCGCTCGACGGCGGCCAAGTCAACGGAAAAGCGCCTTGGTAAACCAAGGCGCTCGAAGTGATCGCTCATAGTTACATCGAGAACGAGCTGCCGCAACCGCAGGTACTCTTCGCGGTGGCGTTCGTGATGCTGAAGCCGCGCTTGTTCAGGTCGTCGTGGAAATCGACGGTGACGCCGCCCAAGTACAACATGCTGCGCTTGTCGATCACGACCGGCACGCCTTCGATGTCGAACACGTCGTCGAGTTTCTCGTTGATGGTCGGGTCGAGGTCGAGCTTGTGTTGGAAACCGCTACACCCGCCGCCGACGACGCGGAGACGCAGGTAGAGCTTGTCGTTCACGCCTTGGTCGCCCATGATGCGGCGAACTTCTTCGGACGCTTTCGGGGTGATGGTGACGTTCGGGGCGGTTTTCGGGGTCTCGGTTTTGACGCCGAGTTCGGGTTGTTCGAGTGTCGTCGTGGACATAGTTCACCTCGTGTGGGATGGGGTTCGAGAACCCGCTAATTTAGTATACAGCACTTATCACCAGAGCCAACAGTCTTTAGTGGGCGGCGCCAACGGGCACGGCGGTTTCTTCGACAGTGCCTTGCTTCTCGTGGTAGTTCTTGATGGCCGCTTTGATCGCGTCTTCGGCGAGCACGGAGCAGTGAACCTTCACGGGCGGCAACGCCAATTCTTCGACAATCTGTGTGTTTTTAATGCCAAGCGCTTCGTCAAGCGATTTGCCCTTCAGCCACTCGGTGGCCAAGCTGCTCGACGCAATCGCGCTGCCACAGCCGAAAGTCTTGAACTTCGCATCTTCAATCAACCCGGTCGCCGGGTTGACGCGAATTTGCAACTTCATCACGTCGCCGCACTCCGGCGCCCCAACAAGGCCGGTGCCGACGGTCGGGTCAATTTGACTGAAGCTACCCACGTTCCGCGGGTTGCTGTAGTGGTCGAGAATCTTGTCGCTATAAGGCATGGTAGTCTCCTGATTGTAGATCGAATTCGTTCAAGGTTTCTGCTTCAACTTCTCTTCGATGTTGCCGAGTTTTGTGCTGATCTCGGTCATTTTAAGTTCTATTCTTCGGATAGTTTCATCTTGATGCTTATAGATATTTTCCTGCTGTTGCACGGCCTCTTTGAGCCGATCAACATTCGATTCTACTTTTCCCGCTGAGTACGCGAACGAGATCACGCTAACAACTACGGTTGCAGCCAGACCTGTAACGAAGATTCCTATCCAGCGGATTAACGCAACTACAGTGTCGATTTTCGACTTAAACGATGTAAAGTCGTTTGCCAACTGGTGAATTTCATCCTTGACTGAATCAATCTTCACTTCGAGTACGTTGGTCCGGTCTTCCAAACTCGTAACGGTAGTTGGCATATCGAACCTCTCACGTGCTATTACTGTATTTTAGTGCCCCGCCCACTCGATGCTCTTGAGGTCGATGCCGTCTTGGACCATTTCGTACAGGGGGGACATTTCGCGGAGCCGGTTCACTTCCTTGGTGACGAGATCGACGACAAAATCGACTTCCGCTTCGGTGTTGAATCGACCGATGCCGAAGCGGATGCTGCTGTGGGCGAGTTCGTCGCCGACGCCTAGGGCACGGAGGACGTAACTCGGTTCCAGGCTCGCGCTGGTGCAGGCGGAGCCGGACGACACGGCCACGTCCTTGATGCCCATCATCAACCCTTCGCCTTCGACGTAGGCAAAGCTGATGTTCGCACTGCCAGGGAGCCGGTTCACCGGGTGGCCGTTGAGGTACGATTCCGGCAGTTGATCCATGATGCCTTTGCGAAGGCGTTCGCGTAACGCATAGGTTCGCTTCACCTCTTCGGGCATTTCCAGCCGGGCAATCTCGGCGGCTTCGCCCATTGCCACGATCAGCGGAACGGGCAGGGTGCCGGAGCGCATTCCGCGTTCGTGGCCGCCGCCGTCGATGATCGGTTCGAGCCGGACGCGGGGGTTCTTCTTGCGAACGTACAGGGCGCCGATGCCCTTGGGGCCGTACATCTTGTGGGCGCTCAGGCTCAACAAGTCGATGCCCATTTTCTCGACATCAATTTCCACCTTGCCCGCGGCTTGCACCGCGTCGGTGTGGAACAGGATGCCCTTCTCTTTGCACAGCTTGCCAATCTCCGCGATCGGCTGAATCGTGCCAATTTCGTTGTTGGCGAACATCACGGAAACCAGGATCGTCTTATCGGTCATGGCGGCGCGGATTTGGTCCGCGCTCACGAGGCCGAACTTATCGACCGGCAGGAACGTCACCTGGAAGCCTTCACGCTCCAACCGCTTGGAGGTGTCCAGCACACACTTGTGCTCCGTGGCCACCGTGATGATGTGGTTGCCCTTCTTCTTGTACATCGCCGCGACGCCCTTGAGCGCCAGGTTGTTGCTCTCGGTCGCGCCGCTGGTGAAGATGATTTCTTTGCCGGTGGCGCCGATCAGTTTCGCAATCTGGTCGCGGGCGATTTCGACGGCGGCTTCGGCTTCCCAACCGAACGGGTGGTTGCGGCTGGCGGAGTTGCCGAACTTCTCCGTGAAGTACGGCAACATCGCTTCAACAACACGCGGGTCGGTCCGGGTCGTGGCGTTGTTGTCCATGTAGATCGGCAGTTTCACGGCCATGATATTTTCAAGCTCCTCGGCTGGGATGGTGTCAAACAATTTGGTGTCGATTGGTCACGGCTTCACGAATGGGCAGTGACGGAAATAGTGTAAAGGTTTCGTCACCCGGTTTACCACTCGCATCGTACAAATCTTGCAGTGTCATGCTGTGCAACACTTCGGCAATGCGGCGGTGAATGGCCGCGAGCGGGTTCTTCACCGGACAGGTCGCTTCGAGGCTACACATCTCTTCGGGCGAGTTCGCGGAACTGCACACCGTTAACCGGAATCCTTCGCCGATGGCTTCCAACAGTTCCCCAAGGTTCACGCCCCGGCAACTCGACAACAGCACATACCCACCCTTAACCCCGCGCGTGCTGCTGACGTAACCGTTGTGGCACAATTCCTTCAAGATGTTCGCTACAAACGGCCGGCTGAGTCCATACTCTTCGGCAATCTCGCGGGCATTCCCGCCCACCATGTTCTGGTTCAAGTACGCCAAAATCAGGAGTGCATAATCGGCTTTCCGACTCAGGAGAGTCATCGTGGGCACTCCCAACAAGGTCCGATCGTTCAATCCGTACTGCTCTACTACTATTTCTACTCACCTAACCGGAGTAATCAAGTGCGATTTCACGGGTTCTCCAATTCCAACGGCAACTTCCTAGGCGGATCGGAAGTTGGGGTTGAAGGTTTGTGCATAATCCCGGTCTGGTTTTGTGAAGATTGCTTTGCTGACCGGGAGTGCCTGGGGTGTCGCTCCAATGCGGCTCGCTTCGTTGACCGGGGGTGCCTGGGTTGTCGCTGCGCTCAACCCCAGGTTAATCGCTGGCATCCCTTCAGGATGCGTTGACTTGGGAGGGTGTCCAAACCTGGGGTGTCGCTGCGCTCAACCCCAGGCTAATGGCTGTCATCCCTTCGGTATAAAAACGACCCGTGGCATCCCATCGGTTGTCAACGTTGCCAAACATCCCGGTAGGGATGTCAGCCATTAGCCTGGGGTTGAGCGCAGCGACACCCCAGGTCACCGTCACCACAGTTTCCTCGACTCCGGAGGAGTCGCAGGTCTCCATGAAACCCGTAACGCAGAACGAGCCAGTGGGTGTCAGGTGAGTTCGTGTTGGATTGACACGTATCCCTTGCGTAACAACAATCGG
>JANLRE010000986.1:0-1319 GCA_031368205.1 Fimbriiglobus sp.
CGGACACTGTGAAGATCAACTCGAAGTCCTCGCCGTCGTTCAATGCGTGACGCAAAGGCGTTCGACCAGACCGTTGACTTAACGTGACCGCATCATCGTGAATGGGAATTGATTCGGCAAGCAACACCGCACCGCACCGACTTTCCGTTAGGATGTGGTGCAAGTCCGCAGCCAATCCATCACTGATGTCAATCATGGCGTGCAGATTCACCACCTGATGCAGTGCCAATGCTTCCCGAATCCGTGGCGTTGGTGCCAGATGCCGACCCAAAATACTGCCACCGACTCGACCCGTGACGAAAATAACATCCCCCGGCTGAGCACCCGACCGCAAGACCGCACCCCGTTCCGTCACTTCGCCCAACGCCGTCACCGAAATCACCAAGCCGTTGTCCCACGTGTTGGTATCGCCACCAACAATCGGCACCCCAAAGCCGTCCGCAACCTCTCGCATCCCTCGATACAGTTGCTCCGCAAGTTCGCGTGTCGTCCGACCCGGCGGATGCTTCGGCAACGAAACACTCACCACAACCGCCGTCGGCACCCCCGCCATCGCCGCAATGTCACTCAAATTGACCGCGATCGACTTCCGCCCAATCGCAACCGGATCAACCTCCGCCAACACAAAATCGACCCCTTCCATGAGCATGTCCGTAGTGACCAACATCGCCCGCGACCGAGGTGCTAACACCGCGCAATCATCCCCCGGCCCCACGAGAACCCCTGAACCAACTAGAGTCTGCCCTCGAATCCAGCGAATGTAATCGAACTCGTTCTCGACCATATCGAACCCCCGAACCTGAAAGGGGCTTGTACTCTCCCATAGCTAGTGATAATTATAACCGAACACCACTAGGAGAGGTGGCAGAGTGGTTGAATGCGCTAGTCTCGAAAACTGGTTTACCGGAAACGGTAACGAGGGTTCGAATCCCTCCCTCTCCGCTGTTTGACGCACGTCGAAAAGCTGCAAATACCCCTTAAAAACTAGGCTTCCCGGTTAATCCCCGGGAAGCCTTTTTCATTCCCGCTGCCCGGCTGGGGGGCAAATAGGGGGCAGCATCGACCCTGCGTTGGGGTTACGTCGCTTGTCCCCGCCCGAACAATTCTTCGGAGGTGTATCGTGGCCTAGTTCAAACGGCGGGGTCAACGGTTCGGGTCGTCTTTCGGTTCGAGGACCAGCGGTTCTGGGCCATCTGGAAGGCGGCGGACGCGAAAGTAGCCGAGGCGTGCTTCGGTCGCGTCGAAGACAACCTCCGATTCGTCGAACGCGCCGTTCGGCCGTTCATTGTCCTCGAGTACTGCGACGGCGGCAGCCTGTC
>JANLRE010000994.1:0-2404 GCA_031368205.1 Fimbriiglobus sp.
CACCCGGTTCGGGCAAGTCGATGCTCGTGCAGACGCTCATTCGCAAACTGACTGATTCCCCATTGGGGCTGTCCGCACAAGCTCTTCCGGCCAAAGAAATCCCCCGTTCGACGACGACGCAGAAGGATTCGGAATACGAAATCAAAGACTTGCAACGGATGGATTTTCTCGCACTCGAAGATGTTCACCTATTGCCGACGCGAAGTATCAGCGACCTGTGCCGGTTGCTGGACTATCGGAACTCGCGGCGGTCGTTGACCGTGGTGACCTCGAACGCGGGTCCGGCTGGGCTGACGAAGTTGCCCCGCCGCCTGACCTCACGGCTGGCTGCCGGGTTGGTGGTGCAACTCGAACCGATCTCCCAGACCAGTCGCCGGACGCTGATTGAACAACTGGCTCACAACCGCAAACTGTCGCTGACGGATGACGCGATCGACTTCCTGGCGAAGTATTGCACCGGGGGCGGCGTCCGCACGATCCTCGGGACGTTAACGCAACTCAAAACCCTCTCACGCGGCATCCTGGGTGCGCTCGATTCCGAAACCGTGCGTGACCTGTTGAAACCCGAGAAACCGACATCGCGGCACGGCGTCGTCGAACGCATCGTGGCTAAAGTGGCCGCAACGTATGGCGTGAAACCGAAAGACGTGCTGAGCAAGTGTCGGCAACGGACCCTGCTCATTCCCCGGCAATTGGCGATGTATCTGACGCGGTTGCTGACCAAGTTATCGTTGCCGCAAATCGGCGCGGCGTTCGGCGGCCGGGACCACACCACGGTGTTGCACTCTTGTCGCAAGATCGAAGCGGAACTGAAGTCGGACGCGAAGTTGAAACGAACGGTGCGCGAACTGAAGGCGGAATTGCAATGACGCGCAGCGAAACAGGACTGACGCGCACCCTGTGGATAACCCGACGCGCATTTGGCGCGCGACTGTTTCCAACTGGCGCGCAAGCGTGCGGATCTTGGGAACCGAACACAGTCGCTGAATTGCGCGGCCCGGCGCGCCACAGTGCGAACACCGGCGCGCCAAGTTATCCACAGGGCCACGATTCAAGGAAACGCCTGCATTCGTAGTGGATTCAGGTACGAAACGGGATTGCGCGTCAAGAATGGCGAAGACCTTACTACTGTTACTTTGGATTAAACTAAGTGATTCTTAAAGAAAACTGGAGAGCGGCAACATGCAAGTAACTTGTCAACGCGAAGCCTTGCTGACGGCGTGCCAGATCGTTGGCGTTGCCGCCGCCGCCCGGACGACCAAGCCGATCCTCAGCAACATCAAAGCGATCGCCGTCGAAGACAGCCTCACGCTGATGGCCACGGACCTGGAAGTCGGCATCCGCTACGAGATGCGCGGCGTGAAGGTCGGTCGTGCCGGTGCCGCCATTCTCCCGCCGGCCCGGCTCATCTCGATCATGCGGGAAACCACGGACCCCGAGATTACCATCAACGTCGGGGAAGAAACGACGACGATTAAACTCAGCACCGGGCGGTTTGAACTGCCCAGTGGCGTCCCCGATGAGTTTCCCGAAATTCCCGGTTTTGATGACGCGACCGAATACCACGAGATCAAAGCGGGCATCCTCCGCACGATGTTGAAGCGGACCAGCTTCGCCGTCGAAAAACGCGAGAGTACGCGGTTTGCCGTCACGGGCATACTTTGGGAAGCCGAAGGCAAGATCGCCCGTCTGGTGGCCACAGACACTCGCAGGCTGGCGTTGTGCGAAGGCCCGGCCACGGTTCACGGCCCGACCGACCCGAAGGGGCAATCGCACCTCATTCCGTTGAAGACGATTCAACTGCTTGAGCGGAATTTAACGGACGACGGCGAACTCGTGAAGATCGTCCTGAAGCCGAACGAAGCGTTGTTCCAAACCGAACGGGCGTTGATTCACACCCGCCTCGTCGAAGGCCGATTTCCGCCGTATCGCAACATTATCCCCAAGAAAATGGACGTGAAGTTGCCCATCAATGTCCCCGAACTGATGGCCCGCGTTCGCCAAGCCGCGATCATGGCGGACGAAGAAAGCCGCCGCGTGGATTTCCACTTTGAACCCGGCTCCGTGGTCCTGACGGCACGCGGTCCCGAAACCGGCAGCGGCGAAGTGAAGATGGAACTGCCCGACTACAACGGCCCGATCGTGGACATCGCGTTCGACCCGGCGTACTTGACGGAAATGCTCCGGGCCATCGACGGCGAACCGACCGCCATCCTGGAAATGACCGACGGCCAAAAGCCCGCCGTGTTCCGCGTCGGCGAGAATTACGTGTACCTCGTGATGCCGCTAGCCGGGTGAAATGTTTTGTAGGTCGTGGTCGAGTCTTCGAGGCCCGACATTGCGACTTCCACCGAAACGGGACTGATCCTTTTCCGTTCATGCCGAAGTGTCGGGCCTCGAAGAC
>JANLRE010001001.1:0-2650 GCA_031368205.1 Fimbriiglobus sp.
TACACGCCGCCGTCTTCGTCGCCGACAATGGCCGTGTTGTTACCGACCGCGACCGCAGGCCCCGCCGGACTGACACCGAGACGCCGTTGCCAGCGAATTTGCCCCGATTGCAAGTCAAATCCGACCGCTTGCCCGTTCGGCGAACCGCCACTGCGCACGACTACGACACCGAGGTTCAAGCTTGGCCGAAGCTGTGCCCGATGGATCGGCTCGCCAATTGGCCGACCGGCGCCTTGGGAAATGATGCGTAGCCCGTTGGCCGGGTCCACCGCCGTGCGAAGTCGCAACAGTTGACCGCTCAAGATCACCCAGTAAGCGTCCTCCTCCGCCGAGACAACTTGCGAACGGGCGACGCCTTCTTGCTCCGTGACCGGCTTCGGGCCGGGGAGTGTGAACAGCGGTTGATCGGCGTTGCCGATCTGGTTCACGCCGAGGGCCAGAAACGCGCCCGCATCCGTGGCCAGAACGAACCGTTCCCCATCGGATACGCCGGGGAACCAGGACCAACCGGGGACAGGGACTTCGGCAGCGCGGTCCGAACTTTCCGCCGCAACACCGGCACCCGCCGCGATGATTTCTTCCGGTCTGGGCAACGCAAACGCCCGTAACTTCATCGACGTGGGGCCGTCGGTTTGCGTCAGGATCACGTAGCGCGGGCCGTTCTCGTCAACGGGCGAAATCAACACTGGTTCGCCACGCAAGGAATCGCGGGGGTGGTCCGTAATCAGCACCCGAACGCAACGGGGTTGAATCCGTTTGCCGTCGTCGTCTTCACGACCCAACTCGAAGAGAAACACCCGCTTCGTATCACCGGCAACCACCAACAGGTTCGACCCCGGCTTGTTGGTCGGCATCATCGCCAAGCCCGCACCGATGGGTTGGCGGATGGCCAGATCGCCGATGCGTAGTCCGGACGCGGTTTCAAACTCGGCGATGGTGCCGAACGGATCGCTCAGGGCTTGATACACCCGACCGCCGACGACGAGGGGCCGCCCAAAGGGCGCGGCTTCGAGACGTTGATACCAGATCGGTTCCCCGGTCCGGGCGATGCGGGCCGTTAGCCCCGGTTGCCCGCCAATGTCCCCGGCGACCAGCACCCAATCTTGGTCGCCGATTGTCACCCGCACCGGGACATCGACCACAACCGTCGGCGCGGCCACACGGGTGCCCCAGAGCAATGCGCCGGATTGCGAATCCAGTGCGTACAGCACGCCCCGCGCCACGGCGAAGACCACATCACTGGCTGCTTCCGGGTTGATGCGCGGTTCTTGCGCACCATTGACGGACGCGGAGAAAAGCACCGGCGGGTACAGGTCGTTCGGTGGCAGCCCGGCAACAGCACGCCGCCCGGTGTAGCCGAACAGTTCGCGCAAGCGGCGTTCGGCATCGGCCAGCATCTTCAACGCTTCGGCGTCGGTCGTGAGTTTGTTTTCTTGCAGGGCTTTCTCGAACTCTTCGATGCGGATCGCCGTCGGATCGCTGGTGATGTTGCGGAAGGGTGCGAGGACCGTTAAGCGATGGCGTTCGGCGGCGAGGAGCTTCGTTAATTCTTCGTACTTCGTCCGTTGGGCGTCGAGGGACACCGTCTGCTTGTCGCGGAATTTGTCCACCACCGGGATCAGGTTTTGCCCCTCGGTGATGGCGTTTTTAAACGCTTCGAGTTCGTCCAACTTGGCCCGGTTGGCGCGGAACGCCAACAGTCGATCGTTGGCGTGGTCTGCGATGGTGTCGGTTAGCCGCTTGCCGACTTGCACGATGTCCGCACCGAAGCCGGTTTCGGGGAGTGCGAGCGGATCTTTCCCGTAGGTCTCCACGAACTGCTGAAAGATCTTCAACCCGGTAAACGGGTTCTCACGGGCCGTCACGGACCCGACCGCGTTTTGGACTTCGCTCAGGCTGGTGAAGAACTTGTACTGGTCGGTATTAGAACTGTTCGGGTAGTCGGTGAGGAGTTGCTCGTACTTCTTCTGCGAGACCAAAAAGTTGCCTTCATCGTAGGCCGTTTTTGCTTCCTCCGCGAGGCGTTGTTCCGTCAGTGCGTAGTAGCGCCACAGGCCAATCCCGGAGCCGAGCACAGTAATCAAGATGCCAAAGACGACGCCGTAGAACAGCAGTTTCTGCCACCCGAATCCCTTGCGGCGACGACGGATGAAGAGTTCCTCTTCGTCGTCATCGTCGGCGAGCCGGGTGATGGGTGTCGGCATGTTGATCGGGCTTAAGACCGGAATCGACGAACCGTTTGTCGATGCTCGCGGTGCCGGTGGTGCAACGTTGTCTTCGGTCCAAACGACTTCTTTTGGTCCTGTTGAAACTTTCGCAACTGGCGTCGCCGCCTTTGGCCGCGCCTTCGGTGGCGCGTCGTCCCGCACCGGCATGAGCAGCGGAATGTCATTGGGGCTGGTCGTGTAGGGGCCGTTGGTTTCGAGGGTGGGCGCGCCCAGATCGGAACTTTCGACGCGGTCATACGGCTTGTCATTTGCCAGCAGATCAATTACCGGCACGAAATCCGACACCATGCTGGGAGTGCGTGCTGGCGTGCGAATGGGTACCGGCGGCGGAACCGGGGTGGGGGCTTGTGCGGTGAAAATCTCTCGGCACGAGGGGCAGCGCATCGTCTTGCCCGCGACATCCGGATTCAGTTGAAATTGCG